>PWND01000286.1 GCA_003557965.1 Bacteroidales bacterium
ACTCTCCAACCTTTCAAAGAACTTTTCCTATATAAAAAACTCTGTACCTAAATAAAAAACCCAAAAAAAACACCCCGCTGCCACTCTTCCTGATCCATTGCTTTTTTTAGGGACTGCAAAGGTAATAACTAATTCCTAATTTCCAAAAAATATTTTCCCTTTTTTTACCCCCCGCAGTTTTAATGAACTATTCCTGAATTCCCATATCTTGTATCTCTTGGGGCTGCAAAAGTAATTTACTTTTTCATATAAAAACACCTTGACATAAAAAAAATGCATCAAAAAAGTAATGCCAGGTTAAACTGTCAGATTAACAAAACGATACAAAAACATTTTTTTCATTGGAGGTTTACCTAAAAATCGCTAAAATCGAAATAACCACACACATAAAAAGATAGCATTAAGCCCTATTTGATGTACAGGGGCTGGTCATGGTGAGGATTATATTATATCTGGGAATTTGTACATGGCTGTTGCTGTACGGATTGACAAAAATAATTATAAATAAATCTGTGATTTTTTCTGAAATTAAAATATGGCAGCTCATTTATATTACTATTTTTGTTAGGGATTATATTCGGCAAGCATATTTATATTATCAAAATTAATGTTGTCCGGAACAACCGAATTTATTCATTTTTTACTTTAACTTTTTGATAATTAGCATACGTATTTCACCGAAAACCTTACTACTGCGCCGCTATATGGCTTTCTGAAAAGTCGTGCGCCTTACAATGTAAAATAAACCCAGGTGTGCAGGTTTTTTTGTAATTTGCAACCGCATAATTTGCCAAATTAGATGTTCGTTTATGAAATATATTCATAAAAGTCGTGAATCTAAACTTATAATTAGCTTGTCTAAAGGCAATATCCTGGCATTCAATACACTTTTTAAAGAATACAGTATTCGATTATACCATTTTTCTTATGGGTTTTTAAAATCAAGGGCAGATGCCGAAGAAATAGTACAAGAAGTTTTTACCAAAATATGGCAGAAGCGCGGAGAGTTAAGATATGAATTATCTTTTAAGTCCTATCTTTTTACCATTGCATTCAACGCGATTAAAAAGCATTTCAGAACCGAAGCTCAAATTTCAAAATATATCGCTACAAGGGCACCTGAAAAACATGATAATTCTACAAGTGAAAATATTAATTATAATTCGCTTTTTAAACACGTAAACGAAATAATAGATCAATTACCAGAACGGCGAAAGGAGATTTTTATAAAAAGCAGATTTGATGGATTAAGTATTAGTGAAATTTCCAGAGATTTAAAAATTTCCAAAAAAACTATAGAAAATCAACTTACCAATGCATTAAGTTTTATTAGAGTTAACCTTAAAGAGAAGTAAGTATCGCTTGTCTTATTTTTCATCCGCATGAGTGTTAACAGATTGTGGTTAATCTATTAAATTACTGATTATCTCGGACTTAACCAAACTATTTCAACACTTATTTCATTGAATATCAGCTTTTTATGTTAAAGTTAAACGAACCATTGAGTGTAAATTAAGCTAAATTTTATGATGAACCTTACAGCATCATTATTTTCTGGTATGATTCTGCTATTTCTGAATGGTCATGGTTCAGAAAATACTGATATGCATTCTGATTCTGGGGAAACTTTAGCAAAAATAATTGTTCATTCAGGGGAATATGAACGATTTGATACTCCCCTCTCTTTTTCGTTAGATGCCATTACACATGTTTATGAAAAAAACCTTAGACTGTATGAACTAACTGAAAATATTGTTGTTCCTGTCGACGTACAGTTCACAGGGGGTAATCCCAGAGAAATGCACTGGTTACTAAGTGGCCATACAGACCGGGACACAATACGTATCTATGAACTCAGGAAGGAACATACACAATCGGGCTCTAAGAGAATGAAGATTGAAAGAAATCCGGATAATTATGTTTTATATTCCGGCGACAAACAAGTAATTCAATACAATTCCGGCACCATGCCCGCACCTCAGGGTGCAAACCCGGTTTATCGCCGGAGTGGCTTCTTTCATCCTCTTTTTTCACCTAACAGTGCAGTGCTTACAAATATTCAACCACCAGGCCATTTACACCATTATGGTATAATGAATCCCTGGACAAGAACAACCTTCCGGGGAGAGGTGGTGGATTTCTGGAATCTGGCAAAAGAAGAGGGAAGGGTACGGTTCAATGGACTTGCTTCCGCTAATGAGGGTAATGTTTTTGCCAGCCTGCAGGTACATCATGAACATATTGCCTGGCCTGATACTCCAAAGGAAACAATTGCCATGAATGAACTTCAGGAGGTCAAGGTCTTTCACCAAAATGACGGCTCTTTTCTGATAGAAATAAATTCCCGGTTGAACCCCACGGAAAAGTTAATTCTTGAGGAATATTTGTACGGGGGATTTTTATTAAGGGCAACCGATTTTTGGACACATGAAAACAGTCGTTTTTTTACCTCTGAAGGATTGAACAGGGAGGAGGCCAACGAAGAACGGGCACGCTGGTGTGTTGTATCTGGAGATACTCCACAGGGGAAGGCAGGTATCCTTATAATGAGTCATCCGTCCAACTATAATCATCCTGAACCTGTAAGGGTTTGGAATTCAGATGACACCAGACCACGTGATTATTTTATCAATTTTTCTCCCACCATGAATATGCAGTGGGAACTTGAGGCTGGTATTGATTATACTCTTCGATACAGGATGCTGGTTTTTGATGGGTCAATCGATAAAGAAAGAGCTGCCCTAATTTGGAATGATTTTGCTAACCCTCCTCAAATAATAATTGATAAGTAATTAAACAGCTTCTCGCAGACTGAATCCTGCCAGTAACTCAAAGCACGAATATGAGGCAACCCTTATAAAAATAAGGTTGGCTTTAATATCTTGTACGCAAATAACTTATATTTCGATGGCAATAATTTTCATCTGCTATATAATGCGATGATACTCTTGTCATATAAATTTCTCTCTCAAGTTGTGAATATCTCACTTATCAGATAGGTGTAAACCGTGAGAAGTGGATATAACGTATATAATATTAAAAGTGTTAATTATTATTAAAAAATCAGATTGCTATATTTTATATCATGGACGAAACAAATTATGACAGAGAAAAAATTGACCGAATTTTCAAAGGAAATTATTCTGATGATGATTCATCTTATTTCAGTAAGATTTTTTGTGACCAATATGACGAAAAAAAATTAAAACAGATTTTACTTGAACTGTGGGACGAATTATTTCCGGGAAATTTTGATGATGACCCCGATCTGGATCATATTCTTTATAAGATTCATTATGACATAAATTCGAATGCATCAGAAAAAAAGCGGTCATTAAGGAATAAAATAATTATGGGCTTAGGGATTTCGGCAGCCATATTCCTGCCTTTATTTTTTTATTTTATGTTTCAGATATATCAAACTACCGATGATAAAGAGAATCTGACTTTTATTGAAATAAACTCCCCGGCATGGACGCGGACTCAATTTAAACTGCCTGATGGAACTACTGGTTGGTTAAACAGCAATTCAAGTTTAAAATATAACGGCGATTTCCTTTCTGAACGACAGGTGTTTGTTTCGGGTGAAGTTTTTTTCGATGTTAACGCAAATGATGAAAAACCATTTAATGTAAATACCGGAGAGGCCTCTATAACTGTATTAGGCACACGGTTTAATGTAGCTGCATATGAAAATGAGGATTTTCTGGAAGTGGTTCTTGAAGAGGGCAAACTTATCTTCAATGATGATGATATGAAGATATCCTATAATATGGCACCTAATGAAAAGGTATTATATAACAAATCGATGCAAGTTTTAAAGCTGGAATTAGTAAATCCCCTAAAATATACTTCATGGACAGAAGGGATGCTGGTTTTAAGAAACGATCCTTTAGATGTTATTGCGCGAAAATTGGAAAGATGGTATAATGTTGATGTTGTAATTGAAGATAGTATCAAAACTGATATAAAATTAAGGGCTACCTTTTTTGATGAAAGCCTTGAAGAAGTTCTCTATCTTTTGAAACGAAGCCTGAATGTAAATTATATAATTGTAGATAGAGATCTTAGTTCCGGAGATTCTTATTCCAGAAAGAGAGTCATAATAACATTACCCACATAAAAAAACATAAATAAACCCAGTTAACCTAAATCATTATGCCTATGGAATTGTAAAGTCGCTAAAGCCAAAGCAGGAAAGTGTTGTAGCCACTTCCCTGCTTATAACCTAAGTTATTACCGTCAAATAATAACCTAACTAAAAACTATCAAAATTATGGAAAAAAAAATCATTCAAGGAATCAAATTCTATCCTTGCCTAAAAAATTTATGGATGAAACTAAAAGTGATTACCTTACTGTTTGTCATTGGTATTACAAATGTCTTCTCTACTCCTTCATATTCACAACTGGCCAGAGTAGATGTTAAGACTGAGAATGCCAGACTTGAAACGGTTATGGATATGATAGAAAGCCAAAGTGAATTCTATTTTATTTGTAATCAGAAGCAAATTGACCTTGATAGACTGGTTTCTATTAATTTGGAAAACAAACCAATAGATAAGATACTTGCTGAATTGTTTTCAGGTACAGATGTTAACTACCTGGTTCTTAACAGGCAAATTTTATTGACAACCCACTCCCTGGATCCTCTAATCAAAGATTCCGGATTCAAAAATGAAATCCAGGAGAATGTTGTTTCCGGTTTAGTTACCGATAATCACGGAGTTCCCCTGCCAGGAGTCACTGTTGTACTAAGGGGCACAACTACAGGGACACAAACCAATCCTGACGGTAAGTATTCTCTCTCTGATGTCAATCCTGATGACATACTTGTGTTTTCTTTTGTTGGGATGGCGAGACAGGAAATCCGTGTGGGAGATCAGACAGTAATCAATGTAATAATGCAAGCTGAAGCAATCGGTCTGGATGAGGTCATTGCCATAGGTTACGGAACCCAGACCAGGGCTAATGTAATAGGCTCTGTTACTTCTGTGAGAAGCGAAGACCTGACTGCGGCACCTGTTTCCAGGGTTTCCAATATGCTTGCAGGCCGTTTGCCGGGAGGTATTTTTATGCAACAATCAGGGCAACCCGGGAATGATCAAGCCACAATTCGTGTTCGGGGAAATGCTACACTTGGTAATAATTCACCATTGATCGTTATAGACGGTATTACCGGACGCGATTTGAACTCTCTTCATCCGGATGATATTGAAAGTGTTACGGTGCTTAAAGATGCGTCGGCTGCTATTTATGGAGCCAGGGCCGCAAATGGTGTTCTTCTGATTACTACTAAACGCGGGGCGGTAGATACACCTGCAACTTTTACTTACGGTTTTTATGAAGGATTTCTTTCTCCGACAATGCTGCCGGAAATGGCCGATGCCGCAACTTATGCCCAAATGATCCGTGAAAACCAGTCTTACAGGGGAGTTGACGAGTCCAACATGATGTTCTCACTTGATGATATCGAAAAATACAAGTCCGGCAATTATCCGTGGACACATCCTAATACCAACTGGTTTGATGCAGCTCTTAGAGATTACAGCTCAACCCGCCATCATAATATGTCCGTTTCAGGAGGCACCGAGAACGTCAGTTATTATGGTTCTTTTGGTACACAGATGGATGATGGGATTTTTGTCAACAATAACACTTCCTATAACAGGTATAATTTAAAAGCCAATGTTGATGTAAGGATAAATGA
>PWND01000012.1 GCA_003557965.1 Bacteroidales bacterium
ATATAATACATTGGGCCACCTGAAACCGTTCCGTCTGAGTTAAATTTTCTGAATTTCAATGCAAGAGTACACTCAACCATTTTTAGCATCATTCCGAAAAAACCAGTTATCCACATCCAAAATATTGCTCCCGGCCCTCCCCAGTGAATTGCCAGGGCGACTCCAACAATATTCCCGGTACCAACCGTTGCCGACAAGGCGGTTGTAAGGGCTTTAAAGTGATTTACATCACCAGATTCTTCCTTTTTAGAGTATCTTCCAGCTAATATTGCGAATGAATGCCAAAATTTTCTAATATGCAAAAACCTGAATTTAATTGCAAAGTAAACACCAACAGGAACCAACAATAATAACAGCAGGTAGCCACCTACATATTCATTATACCAATTGATGCCGCTATGCAAGCCATTTAACAATGATGAAGACAAGGAACTAAAAAACTCTCCAATGTTAGCGATAATTATTCCGTGATTTTCCATAACTATTTTTTATAATATTCCGACACTATTAAGAAAAACTAATACAATTGCAACCGGTGCAATATATCTTATGATAAAAATAAAAGCATCAAATAACCTTATTTTTAAAAGCCCATCATTACTCATTTCATTTTTTACATTACTAATACCCATAAACCAGCCTGTAAAGATAACAATCATTAATCCACCTAAAGGCAATAACACATTAGACGCTGTAAAGTCAAGGGTTTCAAAAATAGTACTGTTAAATAATTTAACCTCACTTAGTGAGCTAAAAGACAGAGTGCAAAGTAGCCCGACAAATGTTGCCGCCATAGCAGCAAGAATTGTAGATTTTCGTCGTGGCAGCTTTAGTTCTTCTACCATAAAAGCTACTACAACCTCCAGTATTGATATTGAGGAAGTAAGAGCAGCTATAGACAGTAGTATAAAAAACATTAATCCAAAAATATATCCACCCGCCATTTGCTGAAATATATTTGGTAAAACATAAAAAATCAGCCCTGCGCCTTCATCCGGTGCCATCCCAAAAGCAAATACTGCCGGGAAAATAGCTACACCGGCAAGTATAGCAATCAGTGTGTCAGTAAAAGAAACTTCAAAAGATATATTCGGAAGCTTGTTTTTCTTATTTACATAAGAACCATAAGTGATAAGTGTACCCATCCCAATACTAAGTGAAAAGAAAGCCTGCCCCAAGGCTTCTAAAAAAGTTTTTGCCGTAATAGCAGAAAAATCGGGACTAAAAAGAAACTTCAGGCCTTCTCCTGCATTGGGCAAGGTAACAGAACGAACAACAATAATCAATAATAACAGGAATAAAAACGGCATTAATACTTTTGTATATTTTTCGATTCCCTTTTTTATTCCTGCAACAATAATAAAAGCAGTAAACACCATAAAAACTAACTGCCACAAAATCGGCCTGAAAGCTGAAGTATGAAAAGAATCAAATACTTCACCAATTTCTTTAGCTTCAAGGCCTTTGAAAGCATTTATCAGGGCTAAATACACATATTCAAGTGTCCAGCCTGCAATAGTACTATAAAACGCCAGTATAGTAAAAGCGGCAACAATCCCCATTAGACCAACTAATGGCCAGTATTTACTACCAGAAAGCCTCTTAAAAGAGCCATAAGCATTCCTTTGCCCGCGTCTTCCAATTACAAATTCCGAAAGCATAACCGGAATTCCCAGTAAAAGAATAAAACCCAGGTATATTAGCAAAAATGCTCCTCCTCCATTTTCACCAACAATATAAGGGAACCGCCAGATATTTCCTAAACCAATCGCTGAACCAGCAGCGGCACAAATAATCCCAAACTTACTGCTAAAACCATCTCTTTTACTATCTTCACCCAAGCTCATACAATACTTTTTATATTGATTAATTATTATGGAATTTCAGACTGCCAAAAATATAAAATTATTGAGAATTGCTATATCAATTATGCAAGGAAATTTTACAAAGAATAATTTAACAACACTACTGTCCGATTAAACTTGACATAAACACCAATAATGCTTGTCAAATGTTGTGTCCCTACAGGACACTAAGCTGTTGGGTTACATGTTCTCCTACCGGTATTTTGTGCCTACGGCACAGTCCCGTTAGGGACTAAATATCGGTAGAACAAGCAACTAAGAGTTTTATTATTGTCCCTTAGGGACAAAACAACTTTTAGTCGGACAATAATGATTTAATAAGTATTTAAAAAAAAATCCCAATTATTTGTTGTATTTAAAATTATTTTCATATATTTGAGTACCAATTATCCTATTTAAAAAGAGCCACTTTTAATTTATAAACCATATTATTACAATGAAGTTAATAAAAAGGATACTTTCTTTTTTCATTCCGCCTGAGAATTGGAAAACTGCTGTAGCGGTACTTTTGGGAGTATTTTTTGGAATAGCATTGCTTATTGTACATATTTCAAATGCAGCTTCATATTTATCCGATGAACCTGAGACATGTATTAACTGTCATGTTATGTATCCACATTATGCTTCATGGTCAAAAAGCAGCCACCAGGCATCTGCAACATGTGTTGATTGCCATGTACCGCATGACAATTTTTTCAGAAAATGGGCTTATAAGGGGAGGGATGGTTTCATGCACTCTACCTATTTTACATTTCGTTGGGAGCCCCAGGTAATACGAATAAAAAGGCCGGGTAAAAAGATAGTACAGGAAAACTGCATACGTTGCCACCTTGACCAGGTTGACATGGTTCAAATAGTTGAAGTTACAAGGGATGTAGCCGAACGTAATGACGGAAAGCTTTGCTGGGATTGCCATCGTGGCACTCCTCATGGAACGGTAAGAAGCTTGTCATCAGCTCCTCATTCAGTGGTTAAGCGGCTACCCTCAGTAATTCCGGAATGGTTAGAAAGATTTATAAGTGTCAGAAAAGAAGACGACAATTAAACGACAAATTATAAAAACAAAACAAATATGAAAACAATCAGAGAGTTAACCAAAGAAAAGCCATGGCTAAACTGGCTAATATTCTTTATCACCTTAGCCGTTGTATTCATAATAGGATTATTTGCAGCATCAATAGTAGAAAGGAGAAGTGAGGCACAGTTGTATTTTCAAATGGTTCAGCCGATACCAGATTTTGAGCCTGACAATTCAGTTTGGGGTGTAAATTTCCCTCGTCAGTATCAATCGTACTTAAAAACACTTGACACTACTTTTGAAAGCAAATACTATGGTTCTGTAATGATAGATTATCTTGAAAAATACCCTGAACTTGTAGTAATGTGGGCAGGTTATGCATTTTCACGAGATTACAATCAAGGCAGGGGCCATTATTATTCTGTAAAAGATGTACATAATACTTTACGTACCGGGGTTCCACAGCCAGGAACATGCTGGACTTGTAAAAGCACAGATGTTCCCAGGCTTATGAACGAAATGGGTGTTGAAAAATTTTATTCTTCAACATGGGAAGAAATAGGCAAACACATAGAGCATCCTATTGGTTGCCAGGATTGTCATGACCCTTCCACTATGAATTTGAGAATAACACGCCCTGCACTTACAGAAGCATTTAAGCGCAGAGGTGTTGATATTGCTAATGCCAGCCTGCAGGAGATGCGTTCATTGGTTTGCGCTCAATGTCATGTAGAGTATTACTTCAAGGGCGATGGTAATTATTTAACATTCCCATGGGATGATGGGTTATCAGTTGAAGATATGGAATATTACTTTGATCGTGTGGAACATGTTGACTGGGTGCATACGCTAAGCCGTGCACCAATGTTGAAGACACAACATCCGGATTACGAACTATTTAAAACCGGCATTCATTACAAGCGTGGTGTAAGCTGTGCTGATTGCCACATGCCATATAAAAGAGAAGGCGGCATAAAATTTACTGACCACCACATTTCAAGCCCATTAGATAACATTGAAAACAGCTGCCAGGTATGTCACAGAGAAGCAGAGGCAGAGTTAAGGGCAAATATTTATGAAATCCAATCAAAAGTTTCAGAATTGCGAAAAATTTGTGAAAAGAATTTAGCTACACTGCATATAGAAGCAAAACATGCCTGGGAAAATGGAGCCAGCGAAGAAGAAATGGCGCCAATATTGCAGTTAATAAGGCACGCTCAATGGCGCTGGGACTTTATTGCTGCAGCAAATAGTATGGGATTTCACTCTCCTAATGAATCTCTAAGGGTTTTAGGCACATCAATACAAAAATCACAGGAAGCAAGAATTAAATTAGCCACTTTATTTGGTAGTAAAGGTTGGGAGTATCCTGTTGACTTGCCTGATATTTCAACAAAGGAAAAAGCTCAAAAATATATCGGGCTTGACATGCTCACAATTAGAAAAGAAAAAGAAGATTTTAAAAACAATATTTTACCTGATTGGATTCAGCAAAGAGCAAATAAGCAATAAGTTACGGCTTAAACATTAGCTTTTTTGTTATTATCTATGAGGTATTTAAGCAGGGTTTTTTCCTTTAAAACAAGCTTAGATTACTTCTGCGACAACAAAAGTGCTTCCTCCAACAAAAATTAAATCATTTGTTGCTGCAGTGGCCTTAGCCTTTTCGAAAGCACTTTTTACAGAGTCAAAAACCAATCCTTTCAAAGCCAGATTATTAGCGGCCTCCTGAAGCTTTTCAACACTAAGCCCACGAGGCACATCCGGCCTGCAAAAGTAGTATAAAGCATTTTTAGGAAGTAGTTTTAAAGAGCCATTAATGTCTTTGTCATCAACCATACCAAGCACAAAGTGAAGTTTGTTATAGCTAAGTTTTTTCAGGTAAGACATCGTAATATTTAATCCATCAGTATTGTGTCCGGTATCAAATATTATCCGGGGAGATTTTCCTTCAATCTGCCACCGGCCTTCTATCCCTGAGTTTTTTTTGGTTTTTTTTAATCCTTCAGTAATGCTTTTTTCGGGAAGGAAAAATTTACTGTTTTTATTCAAAACATTTATTGCAGCAAGTGTAGTAACAATATTTTCAGGCTGGTAGGGGCCCAACTGGTCTGATAAGTATCTTTTATCGCCGTGGTTATTTAAATTAACATCAAGCCAAAATCTATTATACTTCCAGGTATTATTAACACTTAAAACAGAATAAAAATCCTCAGCATAAAACAACTCAGAGTTTAAGTCTTTAGCTTTTTTTTCAAAAACCTGTTTTGTTAATTTTTGTTTTCTCCCAATAACAACCGGAGTGTTTCTTTTAATAATTCCTGCTTTTTCACCGGCAATTTTTTCTAATGTATTTCCTAAAAATGCAGTATGATCAAGTCCAATATTTGTAATTACTGATAATTCAGGCTTAATAATATTTGTTGAATCCAGCCTTCCTCCCATACCGGTTTCAACAACTGCAATATCAACTTCCTGGTTTGCAAAGTAGTCAAAGGCCAGGGCTACAAACATTTCAAAAAAAGAAGGATTTATTATTCCAAAAAACTCTTTGTGGTTTTTTACAAATTCAACTACATAGCTTTTTGGAATCATTTTTCCATTAATCCGGATTCTTTCACGAAAATCTCTTAAATGAGGTGAGGTACACAGTCCGGTTTTGTATCCGGCTTCTTTCAAAACAGATGCCAGCATACATGCAACAGAGCCTTTTCCGTTAGTTCCTGCAATATGAATACTATTAAATTTGTTTTCAGGTTTACCCAGATATTC
>PWND01000039.1 GCA_003557965.1 Bacteroidales bacterium
GAAATTATTAAAAGCGCTGAAGGCTACAAAGCGGATATTGTAGGCATTACGATGATTACCAGCAATGCTGAGCGTGCAATTGAGCTGGCTAAACATTACAAAGAGAGAGGGGCAAAAGTAATAATGGGAGGCCCTTATGCCAGCTATTCACCTGATGAACTTCATGATTATGCAGATTCTATAGTAGTAGGCGAAGCAGAAAACCTGTGGGGCAAAGTTCTTGAGGATTTTGAAAACGGAGGGCTTCAGAAAATTTATGAAGAAAAGGAAAAAATCAACTATGATAAAGCTGTAGTTCCTCGTTGGGACTTGATAGATACAAGCAAAATACTCAATGTTAACATCCAGGCTTCAAGAGGTTGCCCGTTTCAGTGTGAATTCTGTCTTACAACACAATTATTCGGCAGAAAAATCAGGAGACGCAATATTGATGACATTGTGAATGAGGTAAAACAAATGCCTCTTAAAAACATACTTTTTGTTGACGACAACCTAACATTGCATAAAGAGTATGCCCGCGAATTGTTCAAAGCTCTCAAGCCACTAAAAGTCAGCTGGATGTGTCAAAGTAGTGTTGATGTTGCCGACGACCCGAATTTTTTGAAAGAAATGTCGGAAGCAGGGTGTAAGTACGTGTTAGTCGGTTTTGAATCGCTTAATCCAAAGAGCCTTGCTGAAACTCATAAACATCAAAACAACAAAGAAAAATACCTTGATATTATTGAAAGGATACACCAGGCAGGAATTCATGTTTATGCTTCATTTATTCTGGGGTTCGACAATGACACAAAAGAAGATTTTGAAATTTTTAAATCATTTATTGCCGAAGCAAATCTTCCTGTTTTTATGCTTAGTCTGTTGGGGTCAACAAAGGGCACAGAACTTCATGCAAGGTTGGAGGAAGAGGGCAGAATATTTAGTGATTTCAGCAAAAACTTTAATGTTGGAGCATACCCGGTTTTTGAATACAAGAACTTCAAGAGCCGTGAAATTTTTGAAATTTACAATAATACAATAAAAGAATTGTATGAGTTTAAAAACATCAGGGCAAGAACAATAAAGCTTTTTGAAAAGGGCTACTTTTCTAAAAATAAGCCATCAGGTAGTATTTCGTTTTTTCAAAAGTTAAGTTCTACTTTTAAAATTATTAAGTGGTACCTTTTCAGTAACGACAAAGAGAAGAAAGGCTTTTTCCTGGATATATTCAGGCTTGTACGACAGAAAAAGCTTGCAACGAGCGAAGCGGCTTCAGTTTTATTAATGATTGAGGGAATTGTCAGACATATCCATAAAGCAGATAGCTATAAGCATGAGTTTTATGAGGAACTTGATAGAAGGGGAATTGGTTGATTTCGGATGTCGGATGTCGGATTGCGGATTTTTGGAGCAACCCAACTCCAAATTTGATTTCTTATATGTTCTTATATGCTCTTATATGGTAAACTAAGTTATTGGTTAATTGGTTGATTGGTTAATTGGTTGATTGGGAAATTTGGGATAGCGGATGTTGGATTGCGGATTTTTGGGGCAACCCAACTCCAACCTTTTGAATAAAAATTGTTTTTAATGAATAAAATTGAGACTATAGGAATAATCGGTGATGGAAGAATGGGGCATTCCATTTTCAGACATCTCTACAACTATAATTATAAGCTGATTTGGGTTAACCTGGCCACATACAAGAAAAAATCTGAAAAACTGAGCCGTAAGTTAAATCGTTTTTTATCAAAAAATATTATCTCACAGGAAGAATACGACCAAAAAATCAGTTCTATCATTATCACAAACAGATTGGAAGAAATTAACCAGTGCGATCTTATTATCGAAACGGTAAATGAAGATATTCACATAAAAAACAGCTTATTCGAAGACCTTGAATTAAAAGCGAAACCCAACACCATAATCGCAAGTAACAGTTCATCAATTTTACCGGATAAGTTTACAGTATCAGAAAAAATTAAACCCTGCCTCTGCGGGATGCATTTTTTCTACCCTGTAGAAACCAACAAAATGGTGGAAATTATTCCCACGTCAAGCACATCTGCCCAAACGAAAAACCTTTTGAATGATTTTGCGAAAGCAATTGAAAAAACAACATTTTTGCAAAACGAAAAAAGTGCCTTTGCCATCAACCGTTTTTTCCTGGAAATACAAGCAGGGTTTTTTAATTACAGTGTTGAGAATAAAATTGATTTTGATATTGCAGATCAGGCAGTTAAAAACAAAATTTTTTCTTTGGGGATATTTGAAACCATGGATAATATAGGATTCAGAATTTTGGAATATGCAATTGGAAATTATATAGAGATGCAAAAAGAATCATCACATATTTTACCTATGCTTGATTTTATAAAAGCCAAAATGAAGGAAGGGAAAAAGGGACTGATTGACAATGAGGGTTTTTTGAAATATCCTTTGGGTAATTTAATTGTGGATTTAAAGGATGAAAATAGAATTTGTGATTTTCTAAAATCGTTAATTTCAAAAACTGCGGATAATTATATTCAAAAAAGAATTTTTCAAGATTTAAAAGAGGTCGAGTTCATCATCTCAGAATACACCAACTCTGAATTTGTTTTCAAAAAATAAGTTTCCGGCAATTTTAATTTATTTACAAAATAGTATAATTAGTTTGTAAATTTGCCTTTTTAACTGAGTAATATTTATTTTTATATTTATTTAATTTGTGACAAAGTTATATAAAGAAAAATACAGAATTGAGACTGCACGATTAAAATCGTGGGATTATTCCAGACAAGCAATTTATTTCATTACAATTTGCACAAAAGGTCGAGAATGTTCGTTTGGTAATATTATTAATGTCGAAATGCAATATTCTGAAATCGGAAAGATTGCATATTCTGAATGGTTCAAAACATTAGAATTACGACCGGATATGAATTTACAATTGGGTGAATTTTGTGTAATGCCAAACCATATTCATGGAATTATCATTATTGGCGAAAATGAATTCAATAATAACCCCCGTAGAGACGCCAAGCATGGCGTCTCCGGACAATGTGAAAACGAAAATAATTGTAAAAACACCATGCCTGGCGTCTCGGGAAAATGTGACAACGAAAATAATTGTAAAAACGCCATGCATGGCGTCTCCGGACAATGTGAAAACGATTTTGCCGACAGAGACGCCAAGCATGGCGTCTCTACGGAATCGGATTTCGAAATTAAATCATTTAATTGCGTTAAAAATTTTGGGAACATTGCAAAAACGGACGTTATTAAAAATTACAAAAACAAATTTGCCCCACAATCGAAAAACATATCATCAATTATTAGAGGGTATAAATCTGCAGTGACAAAAGCAGCCAGGAAATATGATTGCAATTTTGAATGGCAGGAACGTTTTTATGACCGAATAGTAAAATCATATCGAGAGTATCAGGTAGTCTCCGATTACATCATAGAAAACCATCAAAATTGGGAAAAAGATTCTTTAATGATGTGATTTGTATGTTTATCTCGGTTAAATAGAGTTGCATAAATTATTTTGTTTGTAAACCTTTATCTTTGCATTTAATTTTAATTCCGTTATGAAGAGAAAAGTTGTAATTACTGCTATAAATACTATCACAGCCTTAGGTTTAAATGTTGATGAATGCTGGGAAAACCTTATTAAAGGAAAATCCGGAATAAGAAGAATAAGCAGGTTTGATCCATCTGAACTTGAAACTCAAATTGCGGCTGAATTACCTCAGGAGTTTGAAGAATATGCATCAGGACATATTAAGAGGCGCAGTGCAAAACAGATGACAAGGGTCACAAAAATGGGCGTAGTGTGCGCAAAAGAGGCTATAAAAATGTCCGGGTTTGATTCAGAATATTATGCGAAAGACAGGGTGGCTGTAATTGCAGGAATCGTTAACACCGGATTTTCATCTATTGAAAAATCTAAAGATGAGAAAAACAGCATATTAAAAGCAATGAATAATTCATTGAGTGCCTGGATATCTATGGAATATGGTTTTACCGGGCCTAACTATTCTGTTGCAACGGCATGTGCTTCCTCTGCTTATGCTATGGCCTTGGGGTTTGACATGATTAATAACGGTCAAGCTGATGCAGTAATAATTGCAAGTGCTGACTCAGTAGTTAACCCTGAAGAGATCAAAGGCTTTAATGAGCTTTATGCACTCTCCACATCGAACGAAAAAGGTGAAGCCGCAAGCTGTCCATTCTCAGCCGACCGTGATGGCTTTGTAATTGGAGAAGGTGCCGGCACAATAGTACTTGAAGCCGCTGACAAAGCAAAAGCCAGGGGTGCGAATATTTTAGCAGAATTTGCCGGATATGGTTTAAGTAGTGAAGCATATAATATTGTATCCCCTCAGGAAAATGGAGAAGGCATGTATTTTACAATGCAAAAAGCACTTAAACATGCGGGAGTTGAACCATCTGAAGTGAATCATATAAATGCACATGGAACCAGCACTACACTGAATGACATATATGAAACTATGGCAATTAAAAAATTGTTTGACGGTAATGCCCAAAACATTCCTGTTGTTTCAAGCAAATCAATGATTGGCCATACTATAGGCGCTGCAGGGGTAATTGAGGGAGCTATTACAATAAAATCATTGCTTGAGCAGATATTGCACCCCACTGCAAACTATAGGACTCCTGACCCGGAGCTTGATCTTGATTATGTTCCTAATACATCAAGAGCACATAAAATACAATGTGCATTATCAAACTCATTTGGTTTCGGAGGACATAATGCAACTCTTGTATTCAGAAAATTTAATTAACTCATAATCTCTAAGCGGATTTATTTCCGAAAAGATTAGTTTTGCAACAACTGTCACAAGTATTGATTATGCTGGAAACAATAATAAGATGAGCAACAATGTATTTCTTTTCCCCGCTTTTGTTTTAAAATATAAAGGGGATGAAATTAAAAATATTATTTATAGTGAAATAGACTTTTATGAGAAGTTAAAGTATGCATCTGAAATTGCGGGAGTTGATCTTACTTCATTTGATATTTCAGAAAATAATTTCATGGATGATGAACTGAAAAATCAGCTAATAACATATATAATTAGCTGCTTATATTCTGATATTCTCAAAGCTAAAAACATTTTCCCAAAGCAAATCACATTTCTGAGCATGGGTGTTTATTCAGCTCTTTATTGCTCTGAATGCATTTCTTTAAAAGATGGCATTTTGCTAATAAAAAGAATTTATGATTATTTGAAAAATCAAATTAGTGGAAAAACTTTTAAAATGCTCGCAATTACAGGTTTTAGCAAAGAAGATATTGAGTCATTAATAATTTCAGAAAAGCTTGATTGCCAAATTGTAATCAAAAACAGTGATTATTCTTTTATTGTTGCAGGACAAGCGGAAGATATTTCAGGTTTGTATAAAAAGGCTCAAATTGAAGGGGCACTTCACCAAAACATATTTCCTGTTTCTATTCCATACCATTCAAAGTATATCAATACTGATAGTTTGGCTAATTCACTGTTTGATAAAGTTGAAATAAAACAACCGGCTTACAAAATATTATCATCTATAAACCATTCAAGAACAGATACTACAGAAGAGTTAAAAGCGGCCATTTTGAAAAACCTCAATACGTTTATTGACTGGCACAAAA
>PWND01000317.1 GCA_003557965.1 Bacteroidales bacterium
ACAGGCGTTTCAATAAATCCTATTCTGATTTCTTTTTCATTTCTGAGCCGCTCTTCGATATTTTTCAATTTACCGGCTGACAAAATATACTTTGCAAAGATCTTGAGTTGATTTTTTAAGCGAATTGGCAGCGTATCCAGTATTGTTCCATCAGAAGGAAGGAGGGGGGGAGAAATCTTGAGCCTCTTTTTTTCGATCAGATTCTTCTGCCTTATTGCAGCCTGGATATGAGAGTCAAGTACCAGACCCCAAAACCGTATTGAATAATTTGAGCTGTGAATTTCATTTAAAACATCTGCAAGCACTTTTCCAATCTCATCACTTAAATCGCAACGCTCTTTTGTTTTTATTCCAACATCTGTTGCTCTCATAAAACTATATTCCCAAATAAATACTTTTGTGTAAAAATCATTAAGTCATAAGTGCCATTTTTCTAAAATCTTTGTTGCTTCAAAGGCCGGTAATATTTTCATTTATTTATATAAAAGGCTCAGAGTTTGTAGTCAAATGTCTCTCAAACTAAAGTTACAATGCTTTTAGGCACTAAAAATTGAAATAAATTTATTCTGTCTAATTTAAATTGCTTCCTTCAAAAAGCGTAATTTGAATTTCTTAATAAAAAGTGTTTCGTTATAAGCATTTTAGAAAAGCAGCAGAATTTCCAATTTGACTATGAATTTACCAATTTCAACGATCTTAAAACGCCCCGGGAGAAATCTCATAAGAAAATTCACGATAATTAAATTCTAAATGCCTACAAAATAATTGATATAACCAGTATCAGTAATGATGCTTCACATAGATAATTTTTAAACTTTCCTTGTGAACTTTTTCTTAAACTCCTGATACCTTGAATCTGCCTTTACGTTATTCCACCACTCGTCGGGATCAATTTCATTCATGTGACGAATCAGGGAATCCACATCATTATGCAGTACCCCCACTTCAATAAAGAACTCATAGAATGGCTTAATCACCTCAGTAGGTTGATCATTCTGCAGGAAGCCAACTGTAGCATGATCCATATAGATACACTCTAAAAAATTTGTTGCCGGAACGGACAACTGTAAAATTATTTTACAACGAGCCATATCTTCAGCCATATGTGATAAGCCTGTTGTTTTATCAACCCGGCTGTCATTGATAAAGGAGAGCTCAGATTTATGACTGAATACTTTATTTAATGCACGCGGCCTTGCAAGAAATTTTTTATAAGTGGCTTGATCTAAGTTATCGAGAAGGTAGGAGGTAAAATTTTTATAAAGGCTTCTGGTGTGCTCTTTAATTTTGGGATAAACCAGTAAAAGGTCATACTCTTGAGTTACCTTATACTTAAGATAAACCTGGCGAAACTGCTCAAGTCTGTATGCTTTCCATGGCTCATCATTTTCTCTTATTTTCCATCCCCAGGTACGAAATTTATCCGAAACTGTCCCCTCAAAATCATGAGAGCTGTCTCCTTCAAACTCTCCATAATACGAACCGTGCTGATACCAGGTTAACTTTGAACCATGCTCAATATATTTAGCAATCAGCATTCTATTATATTCAGACTGTGTAGTATGAACATGAAAATGTTTTTTCGCAGGGTCGAAAAGCTCAACACTATTATAGTTTTGCTGAAAATGTTCCACCAATATTCTGGGCAGGTGAGATACCACATTTTTCATAAACGGGTCATCTATATTTTTAGAAATTGCATTCACCTTCATTCTCTTCTTTTTATTACCTCTGCCCCAGAAAAGCGGAGTGTATATTGGTAATTCAGTACCAACTTCTATTTTTTCTATTTCTGCTAATTGCGGAAAACCTATTCTAAAAGTATTTTCCGACTTCAGTTGATGTTCTATTGTAATTCGCCTGCCAAACGACTTTAAATGTTTTATAAAAAGGATAAGTGATTTAACTAACTTTTCATTTTTCTGTGGCATGTTTCGGCCATTTACAGGATAAAGATCCGGCTTAGCAACAACCTCCTTCTCACTCATTAATTCAATTCTGCTTATCATTGCAATAACATGACTTTCCAGCAGTATCATCCAAAAACGTTTGCAAAAATCGGTTCCGTGAATCTCATTCATTACAGGGTGAAGTTCGTTAAAAAGCTTCCGGTTCAGCTTCTTGCGGTGGGGTGACATAGAATGAGTTATGTCATCTATTGTATTAACTTTTTCAATCATAAATGAATGTTTTTAGAAGCGTCTTGGATAATCAAAAAGCTTTGAAATCCTCATCATTTCCAGTGATTAACCTGTTATATTCAGGAAGTTTATTTTTCGATTTTTCATGAATAAACCCAAGCACAGCATACATTTTTTCCACTCCGACTTGCTGAGCAACTGCAATTCGGTGTTTGCCACCAATCATTCTCATTAGTTGCCCACTTCGATCCATTCCCACCACCATTTCATGAAAAGGAACTTTGTAAGTACCAAGCCTAAGTTTTGAATGAAATTTGTGTAAATCATACTGGGGCTTATACTTTTCATTCGTAAGAATGTTTATAATGCGGTTAATTTTTTTGTAAAGCCTGATAGCTTCTCTCTCTGTAATAATTCCTTTCTTTACTTTTAAATACAGCTCTGTATTTTCGAAATCTGAACCTTTTAAAATTTCAGCAACTGTCTTTGAAAGATAATGATCCTTAATTGGTTTTTTTAAATAATCCCAACAACCACCGCTTATGCCAATATTTGCATCATGTCCCGTCAATGAAGTAGAATGTTCTGGAATCAAACAGATATTTTTTACCTCCATTGGATCAATTTTTATAAAGTAGATTTTATTTTCTTTCTTGTCACAATTTCGAAATAAAATCCTTTGGTAGGTCTCTGTATTTGCAAATTGTTGATAAAAGGTTCTTATCATAATTGACCTTTTAGAATAGTTTTTTTGTTGTAATAAGGTTTAATTCGATAAGCTTTTTAAATAATTTTAAACTTTAACTAGTTTCGGTTTTAAAAAGCCGTGGTGAAAAACCATGTAATTGTCATAATACTGAAGTGATTTCAGGATATTAATGCCATCTTTTTAAATTCTTGATTATTTTTTACAAGCTCATCATAAGTACCCGATTCGAAGATCACTCCCTCTTTCATTAGATAAAGTATATCACAGTTTTTAACCGTACTGAGTCTGTGAGCGATCATAATAATAGTACGGTCTCCCTTTAGTGAATCTATAGATTTAGAGATTTCTTTTTCTGTTAAATTATCCAAAGCGGAAGTTGCTTCATCCATAACAAGTACATCCGGATCATGATACAGTGCCCTCGCAATTCCTACCCGCTGTCTTTGACCGCCTGACAGCCTTGTTCCGTGCTCACCTAACAATGTATTTAAACCGTCAGGAAGCTGATCAACCAGACTCTCTAATTGAGCCATTTTAAGAGCTTTTATCACTTTATCCTCGTCAATCTCTTCCTCAGGCAACCCAAAAGCAACATTACTTTTCAACGTCTCATCAGCAAGATAAATCGATTGCGGGATATATCCGATTTTCTGCTGCCACGCTGAAAGATTTTTATGAATATTGATTCCATCAACCATTATTTCACCTGAAGATGGCTCCATCAACCCAAGAATTAAATCAACAATGGTCGATTTTCCGGCGCCTGATTCACCGATCAGACCAATAGCCGAGCCCCGGGAAATTTGCAGGGAGATATTTTTCAGGGTTATCTCATTACTGTTAGGGTAAGTGAATGATATATTATTGATATCGATCACACCTTTGAAGATTAAAGGTGTTGTTTTCTTTCTGTCTTCAATGAACTTTTTACTGTTATCGTCTAACTCCCGAAGGTCATTGTATATTGGATTGATGGATACCAAGTTATACATCAAATATGTATAATCGGATGTAATGGTTCTGACCGCCGGCATCAACCTTACTATTGCCATACCAAATAGAGTTAATATTGGAATAATCGTACTCATTGGCCTTCCCTGCCATACCAAAATAGAGGCGATCAGCATCATCCCCATAACCGCTATTGTTTCTATGAGAGGCTGGGGTACTTTTTTAATATAGGATATATATGTGAGAAGGCGGGTACTCCTTCTGGCCTCGGTACTAAATTTCTCTATAAACTCAGCTTCCCGGTTCAGTACCCTTGCATCTTTCAAACCGCCTAAACCTTGATTAACAGCTTTAATCATCTCCCGGCGATGCACCTGCTCCTGTTCTCCATATTCTTTCACTTTCTTTCTTGTAAAATACAGAAACGTACCCGCTCCAAAACCGGCAAAAAATATTACCATTAAAGTAATTAACGGCTCAGCAACAAATAGTAATAATAGAATTGATAATGCCATTACACCTTCCTTCGAAATTGAAAGTATTTTTCGAAGCACATCATTAATTAAAATCGTGACTTCCTGGGTAATATTTCTGAGCAGCTCGGCGGTATTTCGTTGAAGATGAAATGTATATGGCGCCTTCATATAGTTACTCATCATTCTGTGGCTAATCGTGTACCGCCGATTGTATATAAATCGCGCCTGAATGTAGTTAAACAAGAGTATATAGGCACTTTTAAGTACAAAAACCCCCACAAGCACTCCAGAACCCCAAAGTAAAAGATCTCTTGAGCTTTCAATTTCAAGTGAATTTAACAGAGGCTGGATTATTTCAAGCTCAAGCACTCTTTCCGGAGAAGCGACAATCGATACAAATGCAGGTATCATACCTATGCCAATCACTTCGAGTGCAGCTGCTATTAACATGAGCCCAAAAAGCATAAAAACTTTAATTGGATCACCTTTTGGAAGTATAAAAAAGAGTTTATGAATTATCTCTCGCAAAATATATCCCGATTAACTTTTTAAGGTTTCTTAGCAAACACTGGAAAAATCTACTTTAGCAGTCTTTAATGTATGATCTTTTCATTCGAATTCTCAATTTGAATTTTTTAATGGCAATTCATAGAGTCGTCAAAATATCTGCATTTCATTTATAGAACGGAGTCAGATTGGAGGAAATGGTATGCTCTTATTTAAAATATCCGTCAGATTATGATTTGCCCAGTATATGCGTTATTCGTTACAAAGCTTTTGAATATGAATGTAAAAAAAACTCTATTAAATTTAAGCAGTATGGAACAGCTAAATTTTAAAAGACAGCGTGAATACAGCTCCCTGAGCCGTTCCCAGTGAATTCCATATCATATCTTCTAAAAGCGGCTCTCCCTTTCCAAATAATCCATCGTATATAAGTTCCTTGCTCAATCCGAGTGCAAGAGTAATTACTGCTGATTTCCAAATTGAATCAGTAATTATGTACGACCCCAAATAGACCATCGAACTTACCGTGTAGTGCAGTTTCAGATAGTCTTCCAGGTTGTCATTAGTTGCCACTAAAATTACCGGTGACAATGTGGCCAGCTGTGCAACTTCTTTAAATTGTGCCTGTACAGTGGAATCCAATGCAAAAAACAAAACTACTGTGAGAAGTAGTGGTTTCATCTATCTGAATATATGTTGAATCGTTAAACCTGTCTGCCGAAGCTTTAGCGCAGGCAGATCGTTAAATCGTTAAATCGTTAAATCGTTAAATCGTTAAATCGTTAAATCGTTAAATCGTTAAATCGTTAAATCGTTAAATCGTTAAATCGTTAAATC
>PWND01000278.1 GCA_003557965.1 Bacteroidales bacterium
CTTCAGATTCCAAACTCGTACAGGATGCTTACAAACAATAATATTTTACATGACTATAGTATGGGGTTTGCTACTCATGTGGGTTTTCGGGCTGGGATATGTAGCCCTTATTATTTTTATGACCTGGAAAGAGAGCAAATTATTAACCTGAAGATATATCCATTTGCTGTAATGGACACAACTTTAAATCGTTACATGAAGCTATCGCCCTCTGAAGCAACAAAGAAAATAAACAAGCTGATTAACACTGTTAAAAGCGTTAATGGCACATTCATAAGTGTTTGGCACAATGACTCTTTGAGTGAAACAGCGCCCTGGAAAGGATGGAAAAAAGTATATGTCAGTCTAATTAAAAAAGCCACCTCTTAAGCTTGGCAAAACAGATTAATATGATAAGATACGTTAAACACAATGAAATAAACAAAGAAAAATGGGACCAGTGCATTGATAATAGTATAAATTCCATGATATATGCTTATTCATGGTATCTTGATATTATTTCTAAGCAATGGGATGCATTAGTGGAAAATGATTACGAAAGTGTAATGCCCCTGCCATATAAAAGGAAGGCGGGTATTTACAAGTTGTATCAGCCATTTTTTACACAGCAGCTTGGAGTGTTTTCGCAAAAAATTTTAAACCCTGATATTGTAAATAGTTTTATTAAAAACATTCCGCCAAAATTTTTATTTATAGATATAAATCTAAACTGGCTTAATAAAGTTAACAATAAAAAATACACAATAGAGCAACGTAAAACATATTTGCTTGATCTCATTGAGCCTTATGAAAAAATAAGAAAGTCATACTCTGCTAACAACCTGAGAAATGTTAAAAAAGCAGGGAAAAATGGCTTGTTTTACCAGGAAGATTCCGGCCCAATTGAGATAATTGATGCATTTAAAAACAACAGGGCAAAACTGTTCCCGGAAATTAAGGAATATCATTATAAATCTTTGCAACACTTGGTTTTTACTGCAATAAGCAAAGGTGCTGCAAAAATCATAAAAGCTTACGACTGTAATAATAATTTTTGTGCAGGAATAATATTCCTGGTAAATAATAAAAGGGCTGTGTTTATTTTTTCAGGAGCAAATCCTTCTGCAAAAGAAAATGGAGCAATGTTTGGGCTGATTGATTATTTTATCAGGAAAAATGAGCAAAGCGAACTAACATTAGATTTTGAAGGAAGTATGAATAAAAATCTTGCAAGATTTTATAGTGGGTTTGGTTCAAAAGAATGCTTATTTTTACGAATTAAAACAAACCCTTTTTCTTTTTTAAAACACAAATAATGTTTATTTAATAACCTCCAACTAATAAGGCATGATAAATATTCTAGGAAAAAACAACTCTTTACTTAACCATTATATAAAGGAAGTTAGAGACGTTAACGTTCAAAAAGACAGTCTTCGTTTCAGGCGTAATATGGAGCGTATGGGTGAAATATTTGCTTATGAAATAAGCAAGGTTCTTGATTATGAGCAAGTAGAAACCACAACACCTTTAGGTGTAGCAAATTGCTATGCGCTTAAGCACCAGCCTGTTATAGCAACAATACTTAGAGCAGGCTTGCCTTTGCATCAAGGCATATTAAATTATTATGATAATGCTCAGAATGCTTTCATATCGGCATACCGTAAGCATCATAAAAACGGCAAGTTTACCATACAAGTAGAATATGCCTCCTGTCCTCCCCTTGACGACAAGATACTTATTCTGTCTGACCCTATGCTTGCCACAGGTTCATCTATGGTGCTAACATTCAAGGAATTGCTTGAAAAAGGAAAACCAAAGCACACACATATTGTGTCAGTGCTGGCTTCTGCCGAGGGTGTTGATTATGTTAAAAAGAACATACTCACAAAAAATTATACACTTTGGTTGGGTGTAGTTGATGATGAATTAACAGCTAAAGCCTACATAGTCCCGGGATTAGGTGATGCTGGAGACTTAGCTTTTGGCAGTAAATAATAAATTTTTATACCTTATTTTTGAAAACAATGAGGCCATCGGTAACTTTTGAAAACATCAAAGTTTCTCTTGTTTCTATTCGTAGCCACAAGCTCCGTACTATACTTACCGTATTAATAATATCTTTCGGTATAATGGCACTTGTAGGAATATTAACTTCTATAGATTCAATAAAGCTATCAATAACAGATAATTTTTCGCGGCTTGGGGCAAACAGTTTTTCAATAAATAATCGCAGTATGCAGGTGCATATGGGTGGGGCTTCAAGGCCTGAGGTTTTCAGGAGAATAACATTAAATGAAGCACGTGAATTTAAAGAAAGATTTAACTTTCCTGCTTTTGTATCAATCTCAGCAACAGGTACCGGAACAGCCACTATAAGATACAGGTCAGAAGAATCAAACCCAAATATCCCAATTATTGGAAGTGATGAAAACTATTTGCAAACTCAAGGCTTTGAATTGGAAGCAGGCAGAAACTTCTCTCAAACAGAATTGTTTTATGGAGAAAATGTAGCTATAATTGGACATCAACTGGCAAAAACACTATTTAAAAACAATGAAAACCCTATTGGCAAATATATTAATACAGCTAATACAAGGCTTCAGGTTATTGGTGTTTTGAAGGAAAAAGGCATCAGCATAGGATTTTCAGGTGACAGAAACTGTGTGGTACCTATGCAAACCTTAAGAAAAACCATTAATAATCCCCGAATGAACTACCAGATTACTGTTAGCGTAAACAACGTTCAGGAAATGGAAACAGCAATTAGCGAAGCAACTGGGTTGTTCAGAGTAATAAGAAAAGTGCCGCCTGGTGAAAAAAACAATTTCGATATTGCAAGGAGCGACAATATTGCTCAAATGCTAATAGATAATATAGAGTTGGTTACTATGGCGGCAGCTGTTATAGGAATAATAACTTTAATTGGAGCTGCTATAGGCCTGATGAATATTATGATGGTTTCTGTTACAGAAAGAACACAGGAAATTGGCATTAGAAAAGCTATTGGGGCAAACAACAAAACAGTGATGCAGCAATTCCTGGCTGAAGCAATTGTAATTTGTCAACTTGGTGGTATTATCGGAATTTTTGCAGGAATTTTTGCAGGAAATATTATTTCGTATTATATCGGGAGCCCTTTTATAATACCCTGGAACTGGATTATTACCGGTGTATTAATATGCTTAGTTGTAGGCCTTGTTGCGGGAATTTACCCTGCTGTTAAAGCTTCCCGGCTTGACCCTATTGAATCTTTAAGGTATGAATAACTAAAAATTAAGTCGAACAACTTTTATCATCTAAATTTTTTACTATTTTAACCCAATAATAAATCAGATTCTGTTATATTTGTTTTTTATTTCAGCAATTAATATGAAAAAGCCAACTCCCAAAAGCTCAAAAAACAGTATAATAAAAGTATTTGTTGTAGATGATCATGACTTAATTGGAATAGGAATTAAGCAGTTGTTTTCTAAAACAGAAAATGTAAAGTTGGCAGGTTTTGCAAACTCAGGGAAAGAAGCTTTAGAAAAATTTCAACTTTTAAAGCCTGATATAACAATTCTTGACGTCTATTTACCCGACATCAACGGAAGTGATCTTATAAAGAAAATCAAAAAAAATAATCCCTCAGCAAAAATAATAATACATTCAGCATATGTAGAAAGTAACACTGTTGTTAAGTGCTTTAAGAATGGTGCTATGGGGTATGTACCAAAGGATTCTAAGCCAAAAGACTTACTTGAAGCAATTTATACTGTTAGCCAGGGAAGTCACTATAGCAAAGGTAAAGTTTCTGATCTATTAATAAACAATTACCTGCGCAACAAAGGAAAGAAGAATATTCTCACAAAACGCGAAACCGACATTACAATAGCAGTATGTAAAGGCTTTACAAATCAAAAAATTGCAGAACAATATAATATCAGTGTTCGTACTGTAGAGGCCCATAAAGCAAACCTGATGAATAAACTAAAAGTAAAAAATACTGCTGAATTAGTTGTTTATGCAATAAAAAACAACATTTACAAAATTGACAATTAATAATCATACCTGAACAACAACCCTTCCCTTTTCAGGCTTTTTTTCAGCATAAGCTCATCTTTGGCTAATGAGTAAATTAGTGGATTGGTTGATTGGGAAAATGGTTAACTGGTTAACTGGTTAATTGGTTAATTGGGAAAATGGGAAAATGGTGGCGCTTCGGCAGGCTCTGTGTAGAATTTCGGATGTGGGATTTCGGATAGCGGATTTTTTGAGCACTGGTGGTGGCCTTCGGAGTTTTACCGGAAGAAAGGTTCTTATCAAACCACCAGTGCTGGGATAAACGTTGCGGGCTGGCAAGGCAAAACGCAGAAATTAATGTGCAAATGTGTTAATGAGCAAATTAGTTAATTGGTGGATTGGGAAACCGGTTGATTGGTTAATGTGTATATTGATTTATTAGCTAAAAAGCTATAGGATTAAAGATTTGAGGATTGAAGAATTACAATTGGCCTTCGGAGTTTTACCGATAACGAGCATTAGCGAAACGAAGCTGTTTGAAAAATTTGAGACTCGCAAGCAACGTAGACTTGTAGGCTTGTTAATAATAATTTGCGAGGCCTTGCAAATTTTTCAGCGAAGTGAGCTTTAGGCTCGTCGGTAAAACTCCGCAGCCTTGACTTTTTGCTTCTTTTGGGTCAAGCCAAAAGAAGAAGAAAAAAATCATACAATTCAAAGTAGAATAACTGGTCGATTTTATATACCTTTACTTGAGCTTCAAGTTATGCTTGGCACTTATTATATAACAATATTCCTACTTTATGTTTGAATTATGATTATTATCGTCTACCGATTGAAAAAAATGCTGATTATTTTGGTAAATAATATTACTAATAAAAAAAATTTAATATGAAAACAAAAGCTCTTTTTGTAACTTTTTTATTATCACTATTCTTATATATTGCATGCCGTCCATATTATTTTTGCTATATAGCCAATTATAGCTCTTTTAATGCTAAAGTCAAAATTTCGCCATCTTTAGATTCTTTAAAACTCTTTTTATCAGAGAATTATAGTGACTCTCTACATCAGAAAGCAATTATGCACAATACTAATTTTTCAGTTTTTGAAATTTTACCAAATGATAAATTACATTTTTTTACAAGCCTCGGTGTTATCCCTCATGAAAAAAGCTTTCACATAAATAAAATAGAAATTTATACAGCTGATACTATAATTGTTTTAGGCTCTAAAGAAAAAATTATTTCAGCTTTTGAGAAAGACCCAAAAAAACGAGTACATAAAATAATAATAGAATAGAGGTTTAAATTTTACCCTGCACCTCCCACCCCAAAACCAAAATAATCATTCCCGGTATTGGTAAGGACTGCCACTAATCAGTCATTAGAAAAACCATCTGATTTGCACAAGAAAGACGTGCCCGACAGGCTCGTCTCTACCGCTCATCCACCGGAACTCTCACTTGCAGTAATAATGACAACATTTTCAAAATGCTTTGTTCAATGGTGTAAAAAACTGTTTTTTACGGACAGGTCAAGCCCTGTCCCAAAACCATTTGATTCAACAAAAACAGCATTAATCAGATTATCAACAGCATAGACTAA
>PWND01000080.1 GCA_003557965.1 Bacteroidales bacterium
TACTTTTAGATTTATTTATAAAAGAATAATACAATAGGCGGCTTATTATAACGTAATAAGTAATGATGTTTTATAGTTTTGTATTAAATGCATTAAATAACTTATTTTTAATTAAAAACCTTTTATTATGAATTTTATGAAAAAATTTATCAGTTTATTAACCGTATTTTTTATAGGTAGCACATTCCTGTTTGGGCAGTTTGAACCTCAGCAGGCAGAACCGGCAACTGTTTCTGATGATGAACTCAAATTATTTGCAGCAGCTTTTATTGAGGTGCAAGAAATAGATCACCAGGCACAGGAAGAAATGATGGGTGCAGTTGAAGGGTCTGGATTAACAGTTGATCGTTATAATGAAATACAGCAGTCACAGCACATGCCAGATCAGGATGCAAATGCTACAGAAGAAGAAATGGAAAGCTATGAAAAAGCTAATGAGAATATTGGGGCAATTCAAGCCAGCGCGCAGCAGGAGATGATTGAAAAAATCGAAGATGAAGGCCTTTCAATAAATCGTTACCAGGAAATTATGATGGCTGTGCAAAATGATATGCAATTACAGGAAAAACTTCAGGAATATTTACAGTAGTTTTTTTGCTGAAATGAATGTTTTTAAGGGGGTTGTTATTTATTTAGCAACCCCTATTCTTTTATCATAACAAATGTAAATGGGAATAATGTCATTTCCGATAAGTCTTCGCCAACATCTCGCTGATCTTCATCACCTTCATGAAAATACCAGTATATTTTTATTTTTAGGCCACGATCAAAATATTTTTTAAAAATAAATAATATATCGGATATAAACTTTGCTGATGATGAATTAAAGTACATCAACTTAAAATGTGCAGTAAATGGAAGTTCTGAAAAGATATCTTTGTGAAATTCATTATCCACACTTTTCATATACTTTTTAAGCTCAGAAATAATCGGGTCGAAAAACTCATAAGCATTTTCAGGCCTGGCTTCGCCCTCAATTTCAAATAAGCGATTCGCCTGATTAAGTATTACTTTTGGAGTGTGTTCGCTGCTTTCAATATTTAATAATTCCATCTTTTACACAGTATAATTGAATTCTAACTTGAGACTAAAGTACGAAAACTTATTGTTAATTTTTTCAAAATCATAAGTTATTTTTTTCCCTGGTATTTTTGCAATAATAATTAAGCCCAAACCAGCTCCGCCTCTTTCCGATATTTCTGCAGTTAATAACTTTTTTTTATATAAACTATTAAGATTAGAGGGCTTTAAATCATTTAATGCTTCCAGTTGCTTCATTAAACTACTTATATTTTTGTTTAGTATTTTGTTACCCGCATAAATAACTATTGAATGTCCGGTATCATCTAATTGAAACCTGCTGGGATAATCTTTTTGCTTATTACTATAGTCGTTACTTATTTTTTCTTCGGAATGCTTTAAAACATTATCAAGGCACTCAACGGCTGCAGAGTAAACCCTGCGGTTAACCGTTGGATCTGATAATAAAGTGTCAAGCTTATCTTTTAACTCCTTTAATATACTGTTTATATCTTCCTGGCTAAAAATTCCGGACTTATCTAATACTCTTGTGGTGGGGTTCATGTTTTAGTGATTAGTATATTGACTCTAACTATTAAACTTTTTTAAAATTACAATTATTTAACATATCGTGGTTCATTTTTGGTTGTTTGTACTTATCCTGACAAATTGTTATTTTTTGTTGCCTTGTCATATTAAAACGCCTATTAACTAATTAATCAGGGTTTACCCTAGATTATAATCATTAAAACATCAGTATTTATACTGATGTTTAAGCCTCATTTAACAAATACCTTTGCATACCAAATAATAAACATTATCAAAGATAATTATAAAGTTAAAATGAAAAAACTTGTTATAGCATTAGTAGCAACATTTTTTTTATCTTCATGTTATTTTTATGCTCCTACAGCTCAAATTCAGGAAAGAGAAAATAATAATAATGAGCTGGTTGCAACAGAAGCTGAAATAGCAGTGGAAAATTCATAGCTACTGATTATTGTACTCTTTTACGGCCCTTGTAACTTCTCTTTTACCAACAGGACCGGGTATTTTTTCCACAAAAAAACCGCACTTCTTCAAACTTCTTCTTACATCTCCTTTTGTTGAATAAGTTATCAACACTCCATAACTTTTCATAGACTTATATAGTTTCTCAAAAATATTTAATTCCCATAATTCAGGCTGAATATTCGGGGCAAAGGCATCAAAATAAACTATATCAAACATGTTTTGAGGCAAGGATGCATCTTGTATCTTTTCTTTATGCTTGATAAACTTAAATCCGCTTTCTATTTCTACTTCCTCACCAAAAGGGATTTCATGCAACAAAAGAAATTTTTTATTACAATCAGAAAATTTTTCAATAATGGCATAGTTAAGTAAAGAATATTCTTCTTTTGATAAGGGGTAAGGTTCATAAGCTATATAACTGACTTTTTTGTTTTCTTCAAGGTTCTTTTTAATGGTTAAATATGCATTTAAACCTGTTCCAAAACCTACTTCCAGAATATTAATTGCTTTGGCGACATTACATTTGTAAGCAAAAGCACTATTAATGAAAATATGATTTGATTCGTTTATTGCACCATTTGTTGAATGATAATGCTCGTTAGCATTATCAAGTTTTAATGTATGAGAGCCATCAATAGTTTCTATTATTTTTCTGTTATAAAAATCTTTCATTTTTGAGATAATTCTGCCAGGTAATTATAGTTATCACCCCGGTAAATAAGTTCAGAATTAAAACCACATTCTTTTGCTATATATTCAAGGTTTTCATAATCTACAAACAGCCATTTAAAGGGCTTACCTTTATAATTTCTGTAAGATAAAGTATATTCAACTTCCCCGTAGTAGTTAGCGGCAAGATCAATGAGGGCAGAACCATCTTCTTCCTCATATAAGTAAATCAAATCAGATGATTCCAGAAGTATTTTACCGTTTTCTTTTAATAGTGTTTTACAATGGTTTAATGTATCTTTTAGTTTTGAAATTTCACCTGCAAGGCCAAGCCCGTTCATTAAAAAAAGCAGTGTGTCAAACTTTAAAGGATCAGTATATTCATGAAAATCTGATAATACAGCATTTTTAACACCTCTTTTTTTCATAACTTCAACTGAGCCTGGAGAGATATCAATAGCAGTTACATCGTGGCCTGAGTATTGAAGTATTAAAGCATGGCTGCCTGTGCCGGCACCAATATCAAGTACTCTGCCTTTACACATTTTTAATGCAATTTTTTCCCACTCCGGCAACTCATTAATGCCCCTGAAAAAGTACATTACAGGTAACTCTTCTATTCCTGAAACGCTTGTATGAATACTTATTTTTTCATTTACATTGCCATTCATGAAGTCATGAAATGCAATGCCAAAAATATCAGAATGACTTTTCATATTATATTATTGTGATTAGTTTTTTAAACTATTTAGTTTTTCGCGTAAAAATGCAGCTATCGCCATAGCTTAAAAAACGAAATTTATTATTTAAAGCATATTCATATACCTTTTCCCATTCATCACCGGCAAAAGCTGCTATTAGTAATAGCAGTGTACTTTTTGGCTGATGGAAATTGGTAATCAGAATATTGGTGGTTTTAAACTTATATCCGGGAACAATTATTAATTCTGTTTTCCCTTTTATATTACTCAAATTGTTCTTTTTGATAAAATTCAAAATTGCATCCAAAGATTCTGAAAAGGATGGAGTTTTACCTTTAAAATCATAAGGGAACCACTGTGATAATTCGAAAAAGCTTTTTTCAGGCATGTATCCGTTTATCAGTTTTACCCCCCACCAGTATATTGTTTCTAAAGTGCGCATTGCAGTTGTTCCCACACTAACAATGTTATTATCAGCATAATTTTTTAGTTTGAGTATGGCCTTATGTGGCACAACAATGTTTTCAGCATGCATGTTATGCTTTCCGATGGTTTTTTCAGAAACCGGCTTAAAAGTGCCTGCTCCCACATGCAGTGTAAGCTTCGTAGTTTCAATATTTTTTGGTTTAAAACTATTAATTACCTCACTGGTAAAGTGCAGGCCTGCTGTTGGTGCAGCAACAGAACCGTTGTTTTTTGCATATATTGTTTGGTAGTTGTTTTTATCTGAACTGTATGCTTCCCTCGTAATGTATGGGGGGAGAGGAGTTTTGCCGGCTACTTCGAGAATTTCAACAAAGGTTAATTTCGCCGGTTGCCACGAAAACTCTATCTTTTTTATGTCGCCTTTTTTCTCAATGAGCTTCGCTTTTAAAGTAATTTCATCATTTGGCACTGAAAGGGTTAACTCACCTTCTTTCCATTTTTTTGCATTGCCAACCATGCACTCCCATTGTGCTTTTCCATGTTTTGAAAGAGCAACCTTCATGTCTGTTGCATTCTCAACAGGTTTAAGGCAAAATATTTCTATGCGTGCTCCTGTGTCTTTAAAAAAAATCAAGCGTGCAGGAACAACACGCGTGTCGTTAAATACAGTAAGGCTGTTTTCGGGTATATATTTATATACATTAGCAAAAATATCTTCAGAAATCTTTCCATTATCTGAAATCAGTAGCTTAGATTTATCCCTGTTTGTCAGAGGTTGAAATGCAATATAATTTTCTGGCAAATTATATGTGTACTTATTTATTTCGATGTTTTTTACGTTTGCCATAATTATTATACAAATATGCAATCTTTAATTAAATCAGCAGTAAGGCATGAGTGTACCGGTGCTATACCAACAATACTTCCAACTTTAACATTGTTAAAGATGTTTTCCGGAAGCTGTATAATGCCATGTTCCTGGGATAGCCTTCTCAGGTAATATTTTTCATCGAAGAATTTCCACTTACCATCATCATTTAAGCTAACCATTTCTCCATAATAAGGAATATTAGTTTTGCACAACAGGTTTTCTTTTGAAAAATGAACAGCTCCACCATAAATTACAACTTCGAGTCTTTCAGGATGCTTTGCAACAACAGGGCATGCCACAACAGCAGCTATGTTTTCCTGGTTGCAAGCTCCTATCTGCAACTGCATTAGGTCATAATAAACAAAATTTCCCGGCCGTACTTCGTCAACTCCTTCAAAATCCGGGATGATGCTGCAGCTTGGAGTATCGCCCCATGATATGATGGGTGTTGAATTTTCCGTTGAAAACGTCTTTTTTAGCTTTTTGAGAACATCAGAGTTAACCCTGTAAACAGACCTTATTTCATCATGATTACTTGCAGTGTAGGTGTGTCCGGCATGAGCCATGAAACCTTTAAACAACAGGTTATTACTTTCTGCTAAAATGTTTATAGTTTGCGCAATCTCTTCCTTGTTTCCTGCAGGAAATCCTGTTCTTTTTGAACCAACTTCAATTTTTATATATACGCTAACTTTGCTTTTTATACTTTTTTTAAGTAATAAAGTTGATTCAGGGCATGAAACAGTAAGGCCTAACTTAATTCGTGAAGCTAAATTGTTTATTTCTTCAGCTTCGTGAACATTGAAAGGAAAAGCAATTAAAATATCATCCCAGCCTTTATTGGCAAATTTCAATGCCATACTAACAGATGAAACAGCGATTTTTGTAATTCCTTCTTCCTTAAACCAACTGCCAACAATGATATTCTGATGCGTTTTAAAATGAGGCCTGAAAGCAACTTCCGAAGAAGCTGCTTTTAGCTTCATTTTAAGAATATTATTTCTGCATATTTTTTCATTAATGATTAATGCAGGTTTGCTGACTTTTATCATTTAAAGGCTTAAGGGTAATTATACTTATTAGCTGATTTTTGTTTCAACAATTTTTAGTATCTCAGCTTCTTTTTTACAAGCTTCAGCTTCAATGGCTTTTCCTTCTTTTAATATTTTTTCCAGGTATTTTTTTTCTTCAAGATCCTGGCCGTTAATTTTTACATTAAGGAATGCTCCGATTACTGCAGATCTGACACATGCAGCACCAACTCCGGCATCAGAAACGGAGGCCGGCAAGCCGTTGTTTGCCATATCTTCAAGTATTTCCATTGCTTCTAATGATTTTTTCATTACCCTCAATGGAATTTCGATTGCATATTTGGTAGCATCCTGAATTGCTTTGGCACGTTCAGCTTTTTCCTTATCATTGCTTTTTGGAAGGCCGAAAGCATCCATAATTTTGTTAAAAGCATTAGTGTCTTCATCAACTAAAAAAAGAAGCTCATCTTTTATTGCTTGCCCTTTTTCAGCCCACTTGCTATAATATTCCCACTTTTCATCCCATCCGCGCTTATGCGACGACAGATTTGCAACCATAATGCCAAGAGAAATGCCAAGGGCTCCTGCATAAGCTGAAATTGAACCACCACCGGGTGCAGGCGATTCACTGGCAGTTTCATCTGCAAACTCTTGTAAATTCATGTTTAGAAGTTTTTGAGATGAATCATCTTCTAACATGTACTCAATAACTTTTTCTCTTGGGTTGAATGGCTTCAGCTCATCTAAACCCATTGATTTAACAGCGATTTTTATTATTTCGCTTTCAGAAACTCCAAGGCTTCTGTTTTGCTTGGTTAGAAAATATTTTCCTGCATCAATAAGAGTTTTCTTTGGTACAAGACCTACCAATTCTGAGCCGGTAACTCTTACACCTCTTGCTTCAGCTTTTTTACATACTTCCTCAAAAGCTATATGAACAGGGGTTATGCTAATATTGGTAAGGTTCATTGAAATCTGGGCTATGCCATACTCTTCAATATACCAGCCAATACCTTTAACTGCTTTAAGGCTACCCGGAATGTAAACCGGCTGTCCTTTTTCATCAAGCACTTTTTTTCCGGTTAATGGATGCCCTTCTCTTTTTACACGGCCTTTTTCCCTTACATCAAAGGCTATTGCATTTGCCCTGCGTGTTGAAGTCGTGTTTAGGTTTATATTGTATGCAACCAAAAAGTCTCTGGCTCCAACTGCAGTAACTCCTGACCTTGAATTAAATTCGGCAGGCCCAAAGTCGGGCTTCCATTCAGGTTTGCTTAGCTTCTCTTGCATGCCTTCGTATTCGCCGCTCCTGCAATTTGCGAGGTTTCTTCTTTCCGGCAATTTAGCTGCATTTTCATAACAATATACCGGAATTTTTAATTCACTGCCTATTCTTTCTGCCAGCCTGTGAGCATACTCAATTACTTCCTCCATTGAAATATTGGCTACAGGCACCAAAGGACAAACATCAGTTGCTCCCATCCGTGGGTGTTCGCCTTTATGCTTGCTCATGTCAATTAGTTGCGATGCTTTTTTTACTGCCCTGAATGCTGCCTCTATTACCTCATCAGGTGTGCCTACAAAAGTAACCACAGTGCGGTTTGTAGCTTTACCGGGGTCAACATCAAGTAGCTTTACACCTTCAACAGTTTCAATTTCTGATGTAATTTGATTAATAATGCCCATGTCGCGGCCTTCACTAAAATTTGGTACACATTCAATAATTTTCTTCATGTCTTTTTATGTTTTTATTTATTAGCATTTTAGATTCAAATAACGCAGCGCTAAATTAATAAATAGCCTTCAATTTTATTTGACATTTTTAAAAAAAAAGCCCTTAAATAAGGGCTCTTTTATCAAATAATGAATTCTTATATTATATTTTTCTTTCCTTGATTCTTGCTTTTTTACCTCTTAAGCCACGTAAATAAAATATCCTGGCTCTTCTGACTTTACCACGACGGTTAACTACAATCTTTTCTATAAATGGAGAATTGTAAGGAAATATTCTCTCAACACCTATATTACTTGATATTTTTCTAACCGTGAAAGTTTTGTTATATTCATCGCCTTTAATCTGAAGCACTACGCCTTGAAATGGCTGAATCCTTTCTTTATTACCTTCTTTAATTTTATAATGAACGGTTACTGTATCACCGGCATCAAAAACGGGCCATTCCTTCTTTTCAATCAATGCCTCTTGGGCTTCTTTCATTACTTCTGACTGATTCATTGCTTTATTATATTATATCTGTGTTTGTAACTTAGCTTATTCTAAAAGGAGTGCAAATTTAGGCAATTATTTCTAAATACAAAACATAAAAAGAGAATTATTTTTTATCGAACACATCAGCTACATAATATATGCTGATATCAGCGCTTTTAATACAACTTGATTTATTGCCATTCATGGGAAATTGGTTTTAATGTCTTAAGCCGGTAGTGTTTAAAAAAAGTATTTAATTTTTTTTTGAACAATATGTTTTAATTACTTTTACACATCATTATGTGATAAAACCGGAAAATCACATAAATGTGATTTATTAGATTATTTTTATTAACTAACAAACAAAAAAGCTATGAAAAAACTTCTGCTTAGTTTTACAATGATTTTATTTCTCTTTGCATCAGCCGAGGCAAGAATAATAAACTATGGTGTAAAAGGAGGAATTAATTTTTCAACTCTTTCAGGTTCTGATTGGCTTGTTAACTCGTATTATAAAACTACATTTCATGGTGGTTTGTTTTTGGATGTTTCTTTGTTTGGGCTTTTGGGTGTTGAAACAGGGGCATATTTTTCAAGAAAAGGGTATGTAGATATTACAGAGACAGATGCAGGCGATTTAATACAGGAGTCTGATTATTCTTTCAATTATATTGATGTTCCAGTTCTAATAAGGTTTCGCCCGATACCATTAGTAAGCCTGTTTGTTGGCCCTCAGGGGTCTTTGTTTTTATACGACAGCAATGTAATTACTGATGCTGAGGGAAATGAGTCGCAGGACAAATATGAATATGACTTTTCAAGTTATGATTTTGCAGTAGTTTTTGGCACACATACCAACCTGCCTTTTGGAGCTTTTATTACAGCAAGTTATGAGTTTGGGCTGTTGCCTTTATATACAGATAATAAAAGCATTCACAACAGAGTTATAAAGATATCAATGGGTTATAGGTTTTAATAGTTTACAGAAGGCCAGGCCTTCTGTTTTTTGTTCTTTTTATTGCTTGTTCGTGTCTCCATTCATCAATTTTTTTATCATTGCCGGAAAGTAATATATCGGGTACTTTTAATCCTTTATAAGAGGATGGCCTTGTGTAAACCGGCGGCGATAATAGTCCGTCCTGAAAAGAATCTGACAGGGCTGATGTTTCATCACCAATAACACCCGGTATAATTCTTATTATGCTGTCAGATAGTACTGCTGCTGCTAATTCTCCTCCGGAAATAACATAATCGCCGATTGAAATTTCCATTGTAATGTACTGTTCTCTTACTCTTTCATCAACTCCTTTATAATGTCCGCAAAGCATAATAATATTCTTATATGTTGATAACCTGTTGGAAATGTTTTGCGTGAGTTTCTCTCCGTCAGGTGTTAGAAAAATAATCTCATCGTACTTTCTTTTGCTTTTGAGAGCGTCAATACATTTGGCTATAGGTTCTATCATCATAACCATGCCTGCACCTCCTCCAAATGGGTAGTCATCAATACGCTTATGCTTATTTGTTGAATAATCACGAATATCATGCAGGTGTATTTCGGCCAGTTTTTTTTCTGTTGCTCTTTTTATAATAGAATGAGAAAATGGCCCCTGAAACATTTCCGGAAATATGGTAAGTATGTCAATTCTCATTATTAAATGATTTTTTACAAATTTACTTGAAGTTTATAATAAATTAAACCTTCACCTGCCAAAAATCTAAAAAAATATATGCTTAAAGCAAGGTTTCGTCAAAACGGAAGCTCCCGGAATTAATTAATTGAATACGTAAACAGCAAAAAAACTCCTTGGTAATTATAGTTTGTCAGGAAGAATTAACAAATACCACTAAAAAAATCAGAATGGCCAGAATATTGGCAATAATAATAAAGCAATTATCATAACAACAATAGACAGCGGTAATCCAAGTTTAATATAATCAGTGAATTTATAGCCACCCGGCCCCATAACCAGCAGGTTTGCAGGGTGAGATATAGGGCTTAAGAAGCAGCTTGCTGCAGCAATGGCTACAGCCATCATAAGGCTGTGTGGAGCGATATCAAAGTTTTCGGCTGTGTTAATCACAATAGGCGACATAATAACCACAAGGGCGGGAGGTGGGATAGCCAGTGTAGATACCATAGTTAGTATATATAAGCCTGTTGCTATACCATGAGGCCCAAAGCTTCCGAATAACTCTATTACTCCATTGGCCATTAATTCTGCTGCGCCGGATTTATGCATTGCGGCACCTAACGGGAGCATACCGGCAATAAGAAAAACTGATCGCCATTCAATAGCTCTGTAAGCTTCTTCCATTTTAAGGCAGCCGGTAAGAACCATAAATGCTATCCCTAAAACAGCCATTATTGCTAAAGGTATAAAACCCAGGATTACCGGCAGCAAAATACCTATCATTATCAATGTTGCTGTTAAAGCTTTATGAGTCCTTAGAGGCTTACTCATTGTGTCAGTTAACAAAATAAAGTCATTTTCGCTGCCCATGATTTCTATTTTTTCACGTTTACCATAAAGCAATAAGGCTTCTCCTAAGCGTAACGGAAGGTTATGCAAATTAGTCCTGTATGCGCGTCCTTCTCTCCAAATAGCCAAAACCGTTAAACCATATTTTTTTCGGAAATTTATTTCACGTAAAGTTTTTCCAGCCAGTAAAGATCTGGGGGCTAAAACTACCTCGGCCATCTGCATATCAACTGTTTCCAGTGATGTTGCCTCAGGTGCACGCTCATCAAGCAATTCTATATCCATTAACCCGTTTAGCAATGGCAGGTCTTTGATACTTCCCTGAACCAATATCTGATCTCCTTGCTGAAATTTTTCTCGTGGCTTTGGCATTATTAAATTAGTACCATCTCTTAATATACCTAATACCGTTAATCCAAAGGCTTCCCCAAGCTGAGTTTCTGCAATGGCTTTGTCAAATAGTTCAGAATCCTCCTGGATCTTCATGATAAATAACGCTTCATTAAGCCTGTATTTCTTTATCAACTCTTCTGAACGAACCTCCTTTTGCTTTTCAAAATATCCTGACTCTATTAGTTCGCTTAATTCTTCAGCAGGCCCATGTATCAATAAAATGTCGTTAGCCTTATATACTTCATTCTTAAGCGCATTGCTCCAGGTAATATTATCACGCTGAAGAGCTATAAGGTTTAACTTAAATTGTTGTTGAAACTTTTGATTATCAGCTTTTTTATCAATTAAAGGAGACTTTTCTTTAACTTTTACTTCAAAGAAGCTTAAATCTGCCAGGTTAATATATCCCTCCTCAATATCCTTTTGTTCGGGAAGCAGGATTTTCCAATCTTTAAGTGCTTTTATTGCATTATACCTGCCTTGTACAAAAAGTTTGTCATTTTCTCGTATCACAGCGTCAGGGCCAGGATCTAAAATACTACCGCCGCCTTTTCTTTTTATTGATAGTACATTAATTCCTAAAGCTGCTCTTAATCGGCTTTCAGCTAAGGTTTTTCCGACTAATTCAGACTGTGGCTTTATTCTGATTAAAAATGTTCTTCCCTCCAGTTCATAAGAAACAGGAAGGTCTTTATTTTTTTTTGATGTATCTTTTGCAACATCTTTTTTTGGTAAAATATGTCGCCCGATAAAAGCAATAAACAGTATTCCGCCAATCATTACACTTAAGCCAATAGGTGTATAATCGAACAGGCTGAAAGGTTCTTTGCCTGCATCTGCCAAAGCAAAACTTACTAACAGGTTTGGGGGCGTACCAATTAAGGTAGTTAAGCCACCCATCAAACAGCCATAAGCTAATGGCATTAATAAGCGTGACGGAGGCTTTTGTGTAGCACGGGCAATATCCATAACAACAGGAAGCATCAACACAGCAACTCCTATATTATTCATAATTGCAGACAAGATTCCTGATGAAAGCATGATGATTATTATCATCCTTGCTTCTCCTGTACCTGTAAGTTTTAATACCTGCCTTCCAATTATTCTTGCAACACCCGTTTGATATAAGGCTGCACTTAAAATAAACATTGCCCATACCGTAACTACTGCAGGGTTACTAAAGCCTGAGAGTGCTTCAACCGGTGTTACCAACCCGGTTATTGCCAAGGTACCCAGCACCATTAAAGCTACAATATCCATTCTAACCCAATTGGTGAAAAACAACAACAAGGCTGCACCTAATATCAAGAAAATCAAGAGAATTTCTATTGTCATATTTGTATTTAGTAGATATGGTTAACTTTTTATTTTTGATATAAAAGTAATGTTTTGCTAAAATAACATTAAATAATATTGATTTAAAGATATATAAAAAATTTTAAATCTTAGTATTATCCACATAACTAAATAAAGCCTTTTAATGAATTTGAAGGCTTTTTGAAAATATTTTACACATAACGCAGCGTTTTTCATGTTTAATTCGTCTTTAAAGAGAAAATAAATTAAAAACCAGGGGCAAAAATTCCTTGCTTATTTTTCTTGTTTTATTACCCGGCTTAATAGTTCTTTAATTTATCCCGCTTTTTGCCCCGGTTTTTTTAATTAAATTAAGATGATTTTGAAAAAAATATTTTCATATATAGCATTGCTGCTGATTTTTTTTGGAGTACTGACAATATTCCTTGAAGCCTCTTCGAAAAATATATCAGCAGGAATTATTTTGATTACAGGTTTATTTATTACATTTTTAGTTATAGGGAAAATTTTTATTAAAAGTACTATTCCCAGATTAAGAAAGTTTTCTTCTTTTTTGTACAGTCTTTCATTAATTGTAGGAATTGTTTTTGTTTTGGGGTTTACAATAATGGCCGCTCAGAACTTTTTGAGTCTTAAAAGGGCAGAGAAGTTAATCAACAACATTAACCAGTATAAACAAGAGGGCGGCCATTTCCCTTTAACATTGGAAGAGTTAAAACCGGATTTTTATGTAAACCTGCCAAGGTTTTATACCGGGTTAAAAGCTAGTGACTTTACATACAAAGCAGGAAGCAGACAGGATAATATTGACAAGGACATCATAGAACCTAATAATTACTACATACTTACATACAGGTCGTCTTTTGGAAATGAATACCGTTATGCCAGCCATGCTGAAAGGTGGGAGTCATACGCCGGCACAGAAGAAATAAAGATCAGACAGCTTCACTTAACTGAGCCGTTAGCCGGATTTTTTATATCCTCCAGGTTTGAAGTTAGTAATAAAAAATAAGATTGTTGAGATGAAAGTGGGATTGAAAATTTCTTTTTCAGGGTTTTTTATTTGTGTACTTTCTCTTTTGCTTATAATAAATGCCTGCGATAAAGATGAAGATTTATCTCCTTTGCCCGAGAAGCTGGTGTTTTGGCTACATGAAAACTTTTATAAGGACTCAACTAATATAGTTGTAAAAATAAGAAGTAAGGAAGATTATCCTTGTTTGAACTTTGAAATAATTTATTCCAGCTCATACGCAAATGATGTTAAAGTTATTGCTTTTGAGGGGATTACAAATCACGGGCTTTGCCATACAGCTAATGGCCCGGCCAAAGCAACAGTTAATATTGCAAATGGGCAAGATACTGGTAATTACAGAATTGATTTTTTATTTCATGATAAAGTAGATTCCTTTTTGTTTTCTATTGATGAAAGTACTGTTAAACTTGAACTTTTGGAAAAGCATTCTGGTAATATCAGTTATAACTTCAGTAAAATGTTTCGGCTTTGTGAAAACACATACTGGGGATATACCAGCAAAAAAAGTGAAAATGTGCCTGATTCACGACATAATGAGTTTATTAATAATGTGAATTTAATTGGAGGCCAGGAGGTTATTTTGGAAGATGGATATTACGGATTTTTTGTGGTCGAAAACAACAATATTGATTACTTTGACAATATGGAGATGGAAGAAATAAATGCGTTTATTATGCATTTTGAAGATTGTATTGAGGATATTTGTGAAGTTGCCCAAATGTTTGAAGATGATTTAAGCATTTTTATCAGGAATACAAGAGGAGAAGAATGTGAAATTCTCTGATTTTAAAATTTATATCGTTCTTTGCATATTTCTAAAAGAGTTTTGTTATATTTGTAGTTAGCAAAATTCTATCGTTTTTCAACGGGTGAAAAAACTAAAGCAAATTATTAAAGGCTGCCGAAAAAACAGGCGAGCCGACCAGTATGCATTATACTCACATTTTTCCTCAAAAATGTATGGGATATGTCTGCGATATGCCCAAAGCTATGATGAAGCACAAGATATTCTTCAGGAAGGCTTTATTAAAGTATTTGAAAACATTAAGTCGTTAAGAGAGATAAAAGATATTGAGGGGTGGATTAGAAGAATTATTGTTAATGTTGCAATTGATAAGTACAGGTCGAGAGTAAATGAGATGGATATAGTGGAGGAGTTTAAGTATGTTAGGTTTAGTAACAACAACTTAGGTATTGAACAGCTTAATATTGGTGATTTGCTGGATATGATACATACTCTTCCATCGCAATACAGAATAGTATTTAATCTGTATGCTTTAGAGGGCTTTAGCCATAAAGAAATTGCAAAGCAATTAAATATTACGGAATCAACATCAAGATCAAATTTAGCACGCGCAAGGTTAATTTTACAAAAAGCATTAAGTAACGAACAAAAAGTTGTACAAAAGGTAGTTTAATACGAATAACAGATATGGTTGACAAATCAAAAAATACAGATAAGTTATTTCGTAAAGGGTTAAGTCACTTTAACCCTGAACCACCTGATCATGTGTGGGAGTCAATATTTAATAGCCTGGAAGAAAGTAAACCGATAAGAAAGCATTCTGTTTTGTTCAAAGTTGCTGCCTCGTTTGCTGCTTTAATTATTCCTTCATTATTACTTCTTTGGTTATATACTTCAAATACCGATACGATAGAATTTGCAGAAGAGAATATCGAAGCCCTTACTCCTGGAAATCCGTATGATTTTCTTAGTTGGTTGCCGAATGAAGAAACTACATCTGCTAATGCTATCGGTGACATTGGTGCTGATGTGTACTATGTTGCAGAGGAACTGCCTGCTTATGAACAGGTAGAAATGCCTGCTCCGGTTATTCTACAAGAAGCAGAAACAGCTGATGAAGGTAGCTTAGTTAGCAGATATGATGATATTGCGAAGAACATACCAGCAACAATGCCGCATAGTGATTCTATAGATGTTTTTGCACAAAGCAATATTACTATACCCGAAACCAATGTTGTTGCCAATCGACCTGACTATGATTTGTTGGAGCAGACGCTAACTTTTGATGAAGGCTATTCTTCTGATAATTCTGGTTATGTTTCGCATCTCGCTGTTACTGTTGCACCACAGTACACATACAACAGCTTTAATACAAATTATGCATCACAATCATTTCCTATCCCCTTTGAATCCCTTGAAGATAATCTGAATACATATAACTTTAGCTTAAGTTATTCAATTGAGAGTAAAAGCAGGTTTAGTTTTGAAACGGGCGTAAATTATTTTTCAATAGGGCGTGTTGTAAATGAAATACTATCGTTTGGAATAAGGCCTGAGTTATTTATTGATGAACAAACCATTTCTGAAATACCCTCACAGGCAGCATTAACATCTATGGGACATATTGAGTTTTCCAGCAGGTCGCATTATTTTGCTGATATTATTTCATATAGGATTACAACAGAAAAAGATTCGCCTTTTAATGAACCGGTATTGCTGGAACAAACTAACGACAAGGTTTCTCAGTTTTTAAGCTTTATTGAAGTTCCTCTAATTATGAAATATAGCCTGGCAAGAAATAATTTTGCAAACCTGTCAGTAAAGATAGGAATGTCAGGCTCATACCTTGTATCTAATAATGTGTATTTGGGTGAAGGTGATTTTGGCCTTGTGGTCGGGAAAACACAAGGGATTAATGATTTTTCTCTTGCCGGTATAGGAGGCCTGTCGCTTGAAATTCCGGTAGCAGAAAACCTGAACGTATTATTTCAGCCAACTATTAAGGCTTTTATTACCCCGCTTGCCGAAAATCAATATATGGGAAATATTTATCCTGTTAGCTTTTCTTTAAATACTGGCTTGGCATATAGTTTTTAAGTATTGTTTGATAATGGGTATTGTTACAGAAGCAAGCAAATTCTTTTCGCTGGTAAAATTTAGCCATACTGTATTTGCAATGCCTTTTGCCTTGCTTGGCTACTTTACTGCTATCTACAGCCATGGCTATGGATTTGATTTACAAATATTAATTTTGGTTGTGCTATGTGTGATATTTGCACGTAATGCTGCTATGGGGTTTAACAGGTATGTTGACAGGTATTTTGACAAACAGAACCCAAGAACTGCTGACAGGGAAATTCCTGCAAATAAGTTATCAACCAGAAAAGTATTGATATTTGTATTGATAAATTCAATAGCTTTTATTATTGCTGCATGGTTTATTAATTTTTTATGCTTTATATTATCGCCTATTGCATTGCTGATAATTTTGGGTTATAGCTATACGAAAACCTTTACTTGGTTTTGCCATATAATCTTAGGGCTTGGCCTTGCCCTGTCCCCCACTGGGGCATACATTGCCGTAACGGCACAATTTAATATCATCGCTGTTTTGTATTCATTGATTGTATTGTTCTGGGTTGCCGGTTTTGATATAATTTACGCAATTAATGATGTTGAGTTTGATAAAAAGAACAAATTGTTTTCGATACCATCATATTTTGGCAGGAAAAAATCACTAATAATTTCAGTAACTTTGCATTTCTTTTCTGTTTTACTTTTATTGGCTGTAGCTGTTTTGGAAAATTTTAATGTTGTTGCTGCCACAGGATGCCTTGTATTTGTCTTGTTTTTAATAATTCAGCATTATCAAACTTTAATAAAAAGAAACTATTTAAACGCTACTTTATTTATTTATAATGGATTAGCAAGTATATTATTATCTATTGGAATAATAGTTGAAATGATAATATTTTATTATTAATTTAGCTTCTTAAAATTCTATAAAGCTAATTCACTAAATACTAAAAACATTCACAACAATGCAAAAAATTGTTTTTCTAAGAACTCAGGCTATTTGTGCAATTATTTTTGTATTAATTGCTTTTAAAGCTCATTCCCAAACTGACACAGTCAGGGTTGGCACTCATGATCCAATGACTGCTGAGAAGCTCTACAATGAAGGGATAGAATTGTTTCATGATGAAGACTACACGGCTGCTATACAGAAATTTACAGAATCAATTTACAACAATGATGAATTTTACCAGGCTTATTATAACCGGGGAATTGCGAAAGATATTATTAATAATTATGAAGGAGCAATAGAAGATTTTAACCGGGTGCTGATTCTAAACCCGGGTAATGCACAAGCATACCTGGCAAGGGGTAAAGCCTGGATATCATTGAATAATATGGAAAAGGCAAAAGTGGATTTTTCCAGGGCGATAAATAATGACAGTGAACTTTTTTTAGCATATTATTATCGGGGTGTAGTTCATTTTATGAATGAAAACTATAAAGAAGCTATAGAAGATTTTTCTGAAACAATAAACATGAGGCCCGATCATGCGTATGCATATCAGGACAGAGGAAGTAGCAGAAAAATGTTGGGCGAGTTGGATGCTGCATCCTCAGATTATCAACAGGCAATAGTGTTTGACCCTACAATGTATTTTACTTATAACAACTTAGGTACGGTGAGAAAAATGCAGGAAAAATACGAAGAAGCAGCCGAGTATTATTCTACTGCAATCAGAATAAAAAATGACTATGCTGAAGCATATAACAACCGTGGAATAATAAGAAAACTAACAGGGCGGTATGAGGATGCCATAAAAGACTTCGACAAAGCGATTGAGCTAAAGCCGGACTTCTATGAAGCATACATTAACAGGGGAAATACAAAGTATAAAATGAATAAATTTTCTGAAGCAATTGATGATTATAATTTTGTAATTGAAAAAGACCCTGAAAATGGTGCCGCTTATCTGAACAGGGGAATTAGTAAAGAAATGCTCAGAAACCAATCTGGTGCTGAAGAAGACTGGCGTAAGGCTTATTCACTCGGAATAGAGGAGGCTAAGGAGTATTTTCAGAATTAAGGATAATGATAAAACTGTTTTATAATAAAAAACATAGCAAAATGAAACAAGTAATAAGCATAATAATATTTCTTGGACTATTTTTATCACAAGGAATTCAGGCGCAAAATGTTGAATTTGCACGTGATTATTTTCCCTCTGACCGCGATGGGTTAAGAGAAGCCAGGAGAAATCTGCGAAATGGGGAAAGTTACTTTGAAATGGGGCATGGAAAATATGATAAAGCCCTGGTTTATTTTTTAAAAGCTAATACCTTTAATCCCAATAATGCAATGCTTAATTATTTGATAGGCTTGTGTTACCTTCACTCTGTGCATTATAGCCAATCTATTGAGTATTTTGAAAAAGCCGTAAGGTTAAATGTAGAAGACCTTGAAGTATATTATTACCTGGGGATGGCACACCAGTTGAATTTGCAGTTTGAGGAAGCTATTGAAAACTTTAATTACTACAGGCGGTCATTGAACCCGCAACAGCTTATAAATGAAAGGGACAGGATTGACCGAAGAATAGCAGAGTGTAGAAATGCAATGGAGTTGATTAAAGAGCCTGCAAGGGTATTTATTGATAATATGGGCAGCACAATAAACTCGGAATATGACGACTACAGCCCGATATTAAGCCCCCAGGGCGACAAGCTTTACTTTACATCGCGGAGGCCACTTGGCCGAAGGCCGAAAAAAGACAGAAACGATCACAAATATTTTGAAAATGTTTTTGTATCACAAAAAATTGGAAACAGGTGGATGCCTGCCACACCAATTGAAGGTAGAATTAACACTAAATCACATGATGCAACAGCCGGTATTTCCCCCGACGGAAAAACATTATATATTTACAGAGGTGATAAAGGTGGAAGAATTTACCGTTCCAATTATGATGATGGCAGATGGTCGAGGCCAAGGCGCCTCTCAAGGGTAATTAATACCTCTTTCCAGGAAACAAGCGTGGCTTTAACCAGCAATGGAAGAACAAAATATTTTGTGAGTGATAGGACAGGCAGCGTTGGGGGAAAAGATATATGGATGACTACTATGGATGAAAGAGGAAGATGGGCGCACCCAGTAAATATTGGCGCTACTGTTAATACAGAGTATGATGAGCAAAGTGTTTATCTTGCACCAGATGACAAAACACTTTACTTTAGCTCAAGAGGCCATAATTCTATGGGTGGTTATGATATATTTAAAACTACTTATGAGCATGGAAGGTGGACTGAACCGGTCAACCTGGGTTTTCCTGTTAATTCTCCTAATAGTAATACCTTTTTTACATTGTGCCCGGAAGGAAAGTATGGCTTTTTCTCATCTATAAGAGAAGGCGGATATGGTGGCTCTGATATTTATATGGTTACATTTTTAGGCCCTGAGAAACCTTTAATTAGTATGCCAAAAAATGAACTCATTGCAAGTAATGCCCGGCCGGTTAAGGAAAGACTCATTGGTGATGCTGTTGAAATAGATACAACTCCAATGACCATACTTAGAGGAAAAATCACAGATGAAGACAGCGAAGATCCATTATATGCTAACCTTGAGCTTTATAATAACGAAACCGAAGAATTACTGGCAACTTTTAGCTCAGACAGACAAACCGGTGAGTATGTATTATCACTTCCGGGAGGCATAAATTATATGATTGCTGTAAAAGCTGATGATTACTTGTTTCATTCTGAAAATATAAATATTGAAGAAAGCGATGTTACAAGGGAAATTATTAATAACATACAACTTAAAAAAGTAGAAGTAGGGCAAAGTATTGTTTTACGTAACATTTTCTTTGACACCGGGGCAGCAACGCTTAGGCCTGAGTCTTATGCGGAGCTTGGAGTTTTATATACCTTATTAATGAATAATCCTTCGTTACGGATTGAAATTTCCGGGCATACTGATAATGTTGGTTCAGCATCATTTAATCAGCGATTGTCCGAAGAAAGAGCAAGGAGTGTAGTGGCATACCTTGTTGAGAGGGGCGTTGACAGAGATAGGCTTACTTATAAAGGATATGGCTTTGAAAGGCCTATCGCATCAAATGAA
>PWND01000354.1 GCA_003557965.1 Bacteroidales bacterium
ATTTTTTTCTCATAAATTAGAAAATTATATAAGAATAATGAATTAATTAAAGAAAGTCAAAATATAAAAATGTGAAGTAATTATTGTATTGGCTGGGCTTGACCAGCCAGGATATCATATAACGTGATAACCGTAAGGACAGGGCTTGACCTGTCCGTAAAAACAGTTTTTTACACCATTGAACAAAGCATTTTGAAAATGTTGTCATTAGTAGCGTTAGCGAGAAATCCCGTGGATTAAAGAGAGTACCTTTTACCAACGGGATCCCTCACTGACGTTCGGGATGACTAGGATTATTAAATTTTTACACTTACAAAATGAGCACATTCGGACAAAACATTAAACTTCTGCGTAAGCGTAAGGGGCGCACACAGGATGATGTCGCCTTTACGCTTGGGATGAAACGTTCTACCTTGAGTGGATATGAAAACGGCGTTGCACAGCCGGGCCTTGAAGCCCTTACAGCATTATCAAAATATTTCAACGTTTCTATTGATACTCTTGTCAAAACAAAACTATCCGAGCTTTCTGAAAGTCAGCTTTCCCAGCTTGAAAGGGGTTATGACGTTTACTTAAAAGGCACTCAACTGAGAGTTTTGGCAACTACTGTTGACAACAAAAATGAAGAAAATATCGAAATAGTTTCAGAAAAGGCCAAGGCCGGATACCAGGCCGGTTTTGCCGATCCCGAGTTTATTAAGGTACTTCCCACTTTTCAGATGCCGTTTTTGTCAAAACAAAAAAAGTATCGCACATTTGAGATATCAGGCGACAGTATGCTCCCAATACCTGATGGATCACTTGTTACATGTGAGTTTGTACAAAACTGGAAACTCATTCAAAATCGCCATGCATACATAATACACACCCTTGATGATGGAGTCGTATTCAAAGTGGCTGAGAACCTCATTGATACTGAAGGCAAACTCAGGTTGCACTCACTTAACCCTTTATATGAACCTTATGATGTTCATGTAAATGATATTCGTGAAGTATGGAAGTTTGTAAACTATATAAGCAGTGAAATGCCTGCTTCCAACAACCCTGTTGTAAAACTTGAAAGTGAAATTAACAGGCTGAAAAATGATGTTGAGGATATTAAGAAAAGTATAAAGCGATGAAATTTTGTCAATGATAATTCAAAAGCATCATTAATACTTTTTGAAAATTAACCACTGCCTGGTTAAATGCGGACATGCATAATATGTGAGCCTTGGCAGGTTCGAACTGCCGACCTCTAGCCTGTCAAGCTAGCGCTCTAAACCAACTGAGCTAAAGGCTCGATTTTATCATTGCAAAATTAATTAATATTTTTGAAAGAGAGCATTGCTGCTGCCGGAAAGTTTATGTTTTGAAATTTGTTATATAAACCTTACAGATTATAGCATCTTATTCATTGTGATAAGGCTCATTTCTGATGATTGTAAAGGCTCTGTACAATTGCTCTAAAAAAAATAAGCGAACCATTTGATGAGAAAATGTCATATTTGATAATGATATTTTATAATCAGATTTTTTATATACTTCTGGTGAAAACCCATAAGCCCCGCCAACAACAAATGCTATAGAACGTTTGTTTTGAAATGCCTTCTCTTCAATAAATTTTGCAAAATCAACTGATCTAAAAGAATGGCCTTTTTCATCCAGCAATACCACATAATCATGCTTCTCAATTTCCTTAAGTATTTTTTGCCCTTCCTTTTCTGAAACTTCCCCAGGAGATAAGTTTTTTGTATTCTTTAATCCTGGTATTTCCCGCATGACAAATTGTGTATAAAACTTTAGTTTCTTAATATAATATTCTAATCCTTCTTTCAAATATTTGACGTCAGTTTTACCTGCTGTAATTAAGGTTATTTTCATTCGTGTTATAATTATCGTTATAAAGTTTTTTTATTGCTTCAGATTATGCTATATAGACTAATTAGCAAAAATTGCCCATGTATCATGCATATTTTATTTTTGGTAAATATAAAAAAAACAATTATGTTTGTATAGGCTCTGTCAATTTTATTTTTATCATAAATATATACGTTTGGACTAGTTTTTGCAATTGCTGTATAACCAATAAACCCAACCAAAATGAAAACAAATTCTACACTTATAAAGCTGTTTTTCGTTTTAATATTTTGTTTTTTTACCGGGGTTTCACTTTGCTATAGTTCTGAAAAATTAATTAATGATATTTCATCTTCAATAAACACCGGTAATTCAAGCAAAATATCTGCTCATTTTGCTGCTAATGTTGAATTGTCAATTCCGGGAAACGAAGGGACATTCAGTAAATCTCAGGCAACAGTTATATTAAGAAATTTTTTTAATCAAAATCCACCCGGAAATTTTTCAATAAATCATCGGGGTTCTTCAAGAGATGGCTCAAAGTATGCCATAGGCACATACACTTCAAACGACGGTAAGCGCTACAGAGCTTACTTCCTTATTAAAAAAGTATCAAACAACTATATGCTTCATCAACTACAATTTGAGCTGCAATAAAAGTTGAATGTTGATGTTATTTTTTTTATAGCTTTGCTTCCAGTTTTAAAAACTATAAACGAGATATAGATATGCTTGATATAGATCAGGTTATTACTTATGCCCTTGCTGAGGATATTGGTGATGGTGACCATACCAGTAACAGCTGTATTCCTGAAAATGCTTATGGCAAGGCGAAGCTTGTAGCCAAAGAAGGAGGAGTTCTTGCAGGAATTGAGGTGGCAGAAAAGGTGTTTAAAGCTGTTGATATTAATACATCTTTTTCTCGCTTAATGGAGGATGGAACAAAAATAAGTGTAGGCGATGAAATCTTTATTGTAGATGGCAAATCGCAGTCACTGCTAAAAGCGGAGCGCCTCGCACTTAACTTCCTGCAAAGAATGAGTGGAATTGCCACAAAAACTGCGCATTATGTTTCTCTGATTGAAGGCACCGGGGCAAAACTTCTTGATACGCGCAAAACAACTCCAAATCTGAGAATGCTTGAAAAGCTGGCCGTAACAATAGGAGGAGGCTACAACCACAGAATGGGATTGTATGATATGGTTATGATAAAAGACAATCATGCTGATTTTGCAGGGGGAATTACTAAGGCTGTTGCTAGAACGGTTGAGTATCTGGAAAAAAATGGATTAAACCTTCAGATTGAAGTAGAAACCCGCAACATGAAAGAAATTGAAGAGGCTCTCAATACAAAAGCAATACATCGCATAATGCTTGATAACTTTACCCCTCAGCAATTAAAAGAAGCTGTTGATTTCATTGATAAAAGGGTGGAAACAGAAGCAAGTGGAGGAATTACAGAAAAAAACATACGGGACTATGCTTTAACAGGTGTTGACTTTATTTCAGTAGGTGCTCTTACTCATCACGTCAAAAGTCTGGATCTCAGCCTCAAAGCTATTCCTAAACCTCAACCTTAACCTTAACCTTAAATATGATAACATTCGAAATAGGCGCTGTACTAGTAATTTTGGTAGTAGCAATTGTTTTGTTTGCAACGGAGAAGTTTTCGGTAGATGTAGTTGCACTGTTTTTAATGTCACTACTTATTGTTTTGGGCATTGTTACACCTTCTGAAGGTGTCGCAGGTTTTAGTAATTCGGCTACAATTACCGTAGCGGCAATGTTTATTCTCAGTTCTGCCTTGTTTAGGTCGGGCGCAGTAGTTAAGCTGGGACTGTTAATGTCTAAAATATTTAAGTTTAATTTTTGGGTTGGAATTTTTTGTTTAATGGTTGTTGTAGCCTTGGTGTCAGCTTTTATTAATAATACTCCTGTGGTTGCAATTTTTATCCCAATACTTGCCAGTGCTGCGGCAACAACAAATAAACCACTAGCAAAAATGCTGATTCCCTTGTCTTATGCTTCAATGTTTGGAGGTGTTTGTACCCTGATAGGAACCTCAACAAACATCCTCGTTAGTGGTATAGCTGCTGAAAATGGACTCGAGCCTTTTGGTATGTTTGAGATGAGCAGGTTAGGTTTAATATTTTTTGTTTGTGGAATTGTTTATATGTTGGTAGCCGGCATCCATCTTATTCCAAACAGAAAAACTGAAACCGACCTTGTGCAAAAATTTGGCATGGGTGAGTATCTTACAGAAATTGTTTTGTTTGAAAACGCACCTTCTGTTGGAAAAAGCATTAAGGATTCTCCATTAAAAAACAAACTTGAAATTGATATTCTTGAAGTAAACAGGGGAGGAGTAAACTATTTTATGCCTGCTGATTCTTTGGTGTTAGAAAAAGGGGATATTTTAAAGGTTAGATGTAATGTTGAAAAGATTAAAACGCTTCAGGAACGAGAGGGAATAGGCCTGAAAAGTAACTTAAAATTTCAGGATGAGCTTGAGTCTGATAACATGGTTCTTGTTGAGGCTGTGATTGCTCCTAATAGCAGGTTTGAAGGTAAAACTATTAAGCAAATTGACTTTAGAAGCAGGTTTGGAGCTACTATTCTGGCTATAAGGCACAGAGGCGAAGTTATGAGAGACAATGTAGCTAACACTGTTCTTAAAGCGGGAGATACTCTATTGATAGAGGCACAGGTTGACCAATTAAACTTTTTGCGACAGCTTGAATATCAAGGGAAAAACACTTTTCTTATAGTGTCACAGGTGGGATTGCCCAAGTTTAAAAAGGAAAAAATAATTCCGGTTGTGGTTACAATGGCTTCAATCATTGTTCTTGCAACCTTAAATGTTGTTCCAATTATGGTAGCTGCATTAATGGGCTGTGTGTTCCTTGTTATTACAAAATGCATAACAATGGAAGAAGCATACCAGGCTATAGACTGGAAAGTTATTTTCCTTCTTGCCGGTGCAATGAGCTTGGGGGTTGCTATGGATAAAAGTGGAACTGCAGATCTTATTTCAGGATTTCTTATTGATTTTGTTGGTGTCTGGGGGCCAATTGCAATTGTATCGGTTTTGTATATTCTTACATCCATTATGACAGAGATAATGAGTAACAATGCTAGCGCTGTATTGTTAGCCCCAATTGCAATTGCTACAGCAGCAAGCCTGAATCTGGATGCACGCCCATTCTTAATGGCCATCACTTTTGCTGCCTCTTCAAGCTTTATGACTCCTGTGGGATACCAAACAAACACAATGATATACGGAGCCGGAAGTTACAGGTTTTCCGACTTCTTAAGAGTAGGGACACCGCTTAATATTATTTTCTGGATTATTGCCACTATTATGATTCCGATATTGTTTCCGTTTTAAATTACACAAAAGCTCCGCTAGGAGCTGAATATCAGTAGCCCGGGGTGAAGCCCCGGGATATATTGCAGGCACGGCATTAGCGCTGCAAGATTAGGTTTATTAGATGAGGAAAGCTGGGTTGTCAGCGCAACGGCATGAAGGTTAATATTAATGTTTTCTTTTTGTAATTTTGTATATACATTATAAAGCGTAGAAATATCATGGAATATATAATTGAACTTTGGGAAGGCTTCAAGGAAGTTCTTTACTATCCTTTGTTTTATCTTGGCAAAAACCCTATTACATTATCACTCATTTTGTATCTGATTATCTCCATAGGGTTGCTTTTTTATTTGTCTTCAATAATTAAAAAAGTCATTCAAAACAGACTTCTTAAAAAATACAATCTTGATGTAGGACACAGGCAGGCGATAAGTACAATTGTCAGATATTTAATTATTGTGATAGGCTTGATAATAATTATTCAGGCTACAGGAATAGATCTTAGTTTTATCGCATTTCTGGCCGGGGCGCTTGGTATAGGTATTGGTTTTGGTTTGCAAAACATTACGAATAACTTTGTCAGTGGATTGGTAATACTGTTTGAAAGGCCTGTAAAAGTTGGTGACAGAATTGAAATCATAACCGAAAATGATGAAAAAGTTTCAGGTGATGTGATTAGCATTTCCGCCAGGGCAACAAGAATTCTGACAAACGACAATATTACCATAATCGTTCCCAACTCAAATATTGTAAGCTCTACAGTTATCAACTGGAGCCATAACGACCGGAATATACGGTTTAATTACAAGGTTCCTGTTCATTATAAGGAAGACCCCGAAGTTGTTCGGAAGGTGTTGTTGGAAGTGGCAAATGAAAATGAAAATGTGCTGAAGGACCCTGCACCCCGAGTGCTTTTAACTGAGTTTGGGGATAACGAACTTGTGTTTATTTTAAGAATATGGACAACTAAATACATTCATAGACACGGAACACTTCGAAGCGAACTGTACTATGCTGTGTTTGAAAAATTCAAAAAACATAATATTGAGATACCTTTCCCGCAAAGAGACCTGCATTTAAAAAGTGGATTTGAAAAAAGCTTATAAAGAGATTAATCTTTTCAAAAATCCAAGCTTTAAAAAATAAAACTTATTTTTGCAATAGTATAAGAATAATAAGCTTTAAACTAATTTTTTTATTTACCCTGGATGAATTTAACTATAGAGAACATTTTATTTGTAGGTTCGATTTTATTGTTATTCAGCATTGTAGCAGGTAAAGCTTCTTATAAATTTGGAGTTCCCACATTAATTCTTTTCCTTGGTGTTGGTATTATTGCAGGTTAAGAAGGTTTAGGGCGCATCTATTTTGACGACCCCAAAGTGGCTCAATTTATTGGGATTGCTTCATTAAACTTTATCCTGTTTTCGGGTGGGCTTGATACAAACTGGACCAATGTAAAACCGGTTTTTTGGAAAGGCTTTTCATTATCTACATTAGGTGTGTTGCTGACTGCCTTGTCGCTTGGCCTGTTTGTATGGGCAGTTACTGACTTTACTATATGGGAAGGGCTGTTGCTAGGCTCGATTGTTTCTTCTACTGATGCTGCTGCTGTTTTCTCAGTTCTTAGATCAAAAAGCATTGCTTTAAAAGGAAAGCTAAGAGCTACTTTAGAGTTTGAAAGCGGCAGTAATGACCCCATGGCATTTGTTTTAACCCTCACGTTTTTATCAATTGTGATAAGTCAGGATGCAAGTGCGTCGAAAATGATTTATTTATTTCTGATGCAAATGATAATAGGCGGTGGGTTAGGTTATTTATTTGGGAGGTTGAGCAAATTGGTGATTAATAATATAAAGCTTGATTACGAAGGATTGTATCCTGTTTTGGTCGTAGCTTTAATGTTTATTACTTTTTCAGCTACTGACTTTCTAAATGGAAATGGCTTCCTTGCTGTATATTTATGTGCATTATATCTTGGGAATCATGACCTTATCCATAAAAAAACTATCTTGAAAGTTTTTGATGGGTTTGCATGGCTTATGCAAATAGTACTGTTCTTAACATTAGGTTTGTTAGTTTTTCCTTCGCAGATTTTTAATATTTTAGGGATAGGCTTTTTAATTTCTTTCTTTTTAATTCTGGTAGCACGTCCTCTTAGTGTATTAATCAGTTTGCTTCCTTTTAAAATGATTTTTAGCCGTAAACTTTTTATATCCTGGGTTGGCCTTAGAGGTGCTGTTCCAATTGTATTTGCAACCTATGCGTTGATTGCAGGGATTGATAAGGCAGATATGATATTCAACATCGTCTTTTTTGTCTCTATTACTTCTTTAATTTTACAAGGGACTACAATTGGAATTGTTTCAAAATGGCTTGGAGTAGCGCTGCCAGTTAATGTAAAACCTAAAACTCCGGTTGAAATATTTTTATCGGAAGATGCTAAGACTGTTATGACAGAAATCAAAATTCCTGAAAACTCTATTCCGGTTGGCAAAAAAATAGTTGATCTTAACTTTCCCAGGGAAGCTATAATTTCACTGATACACAGAGATGAAGAATACTTTACTCCTTCGGGATTTACCGTAATTCTGCCCAAAGATATACTTCTTGTGTTAGCAGACAATCATAAAGCAATGGATAGTGTTTATGAATGTTTGGGTTTGGAAAAGCATTAATAAGGAGTATTTGAATAAAAACTAATTCGTTTTTATAGTTGCATTTAACTCTTCTACCAATTGTCCCGTTAGATTCTCTCTCGTAAATGCCGTAATTTTATAAGTTTTGCAAATAAGGCAATTGTCTTTATATAGTGCAAAAGAGTTTTTTATTGTTTTTGCCAGGTTAGTTTTATCATCAAATGGCACAATCCATCCGGTATTAGTTTCCCGGATGATTTTTGCAACATCACTGTTTTCAGGACAAATTGCCAGTATAGGCTTCCTTGAAGCCATATATTCAAATACTTTTCCGGTTATAATATAGGATGCATTATCAATTCTGTTTAAACAAAGCAGCAGTATTGCCGAATTTTGCTGCATTTGTGGAATGTCCTTGTGTGGAATATATTTAGTTAGCTCAAGAAATTCTTTTAGGCCGTTTTTTTCAATGCTTTTTAATACTTCAATATCTGTTTTACCGATACAGCTTATCTTTAAATGTTGCTTAAAGCTTTCATTGCTTTTTACCATTTCTCCCAACACTTCCCAAAGCTCTTCAGGATTTTGTTGTGAAAGAAATGTACCTGTGTACATGATGTTGAATTTTTCAGGTTTTACCGGTTTTACACCTTCATAATCGGATGTGTCAAATCCATTAGCAATTATGCTTATTGGTGTATTTGTGATTTTTGCAAAATCATTTTTCATCGTTTCACCTACTACTATTATCTTGTCAGCATTATCAAGGCACAATTGCTCAAGCTTTTTATGCTTCTTTTTTGCAACTTTTGAAAGTTTAAGATCCTCAAAATAGTAAACTGATGTCCATGGGTCCCTGTAATCTGCAATCCATGGGATATTGACTTTCTCCTTCAGCTTAAGAGCAATAATGTGCATACTGTGAGGAGGCCCTGTTGAGATAATTACATCTACAGGGTTAGCTTTAAGCCATCCTGTCAGGAATTTTACTGATGGCCTGATCCAGAACTTTCTGGCATCGGGAATAAAAATGTTGCCTCGCAGCCATCTGGAGATTTTTTCAATGAAACTGCTTTTTCCTGATTCATTCAGAAACCCTGTCTGTATTTTTTCACTGCTTTTTTTTCCTGAGAAAACTTTGTATAAGCGGTATGGTTCCTTAATAGGCCTTTTAATTGCTGTTATGTTTTCAGGAATGTCTTTAAGCAAGGAATTATCTTCAGACGGATATTCAGGGTTTGAGGGTGTGTAAATTATGGGTTCCCAGCCGAACTTGTCAAGATATTTAGCAAATTTAAGCCAGCGCTGAACTCCTGAGCCTCCACCGGGAGGCCAGTAGTATGTTATTATCAGCGCTTTCTTTTTATCCATCATTATGATATTACTACGAAAATAGTTTTTGCTATTACTCCTCATTAGGCTTTTCAGCCTTTTTCTGTAATCTTTTATATACTTCAAAACCTATATATCCAAAGCCGAGAAGCACAATTAATATTGAGAATACTAATGCTATTCTTTCTCCGGTATAATAAGATCTGGGCTTAAATTCAAAAACTATTTCATTTTCTCCGGCCGGCACAACCATTGCCCGAAGAATATAATTTGCCCTGAAGTGCTCTGCCGGTTCTCCGTTTATATAAGCTTCCCAACCTTTCGGATAATATATTTCAGAAAAAACTACCATAGAAGGGTTAGGTGCTTTGTACTCATATACTAATTTGTTGGGAGCATAACTGGTTAATTCAATATTTGCATTATGATGAAATCCCAGGCTGTCGTTTGATAATAGCTCCGAATATTCACGGTTAATTATGGCAGTATTTCCGGGGTTAACTTCTCCAATCATCATTAACTCTTCATCAGCGTTATCGGCATAAGAAAACTCTTTTACAAACCATGCATTGCCAAGTGCTTCCATGTTTACCAATGGCATAGAGTTCAGATTATAAATGATATAACGTGTATTAAGCATATTCAGCACCGGTGTTTCTTTAAACGCTGAATAAATATCAGGCTCATCTTGTTTTTGTAATGTTCTGATAATGTGATTCATATCATATTGTATGTAGTAATCAATTAAATCCTGGTATCTCTGAAGTTTTGCTCCATGATATCCTCCTATTGATTTGTGGAAATAAGATGTGCGCGTACTGTTAAATGTACCTTCTGTAAGGTCAAGTACTCTTACCCCGTAGCCTTTGTCTTTTAGTATAAATTCATCTGCAAACTTCCTTTCATAAGGCCTTTCTACTCTTCGCCTCACCTCAAAATTGTCATCGTTCAAATACCTTTTGTTAATAGCCCACATGTCAAAAATTATGAGAAGCGATAGCCCGGCAATAAGGTATTTATAAGAAAACTTCTTTATTGAGAATAATAGTAATAAACCAAGTGAGAGTGTAATAAATATAAAGCTTCTGATAGCGTCTGCTTGTAAAATTGATATTCTTGCTTTTTCCAGGTTATCAACAAACAGGTTTAATTCTGCTGCAAAATCAGGGCTTGAGGCTTTTTGGGCAGCCACCGATTGTGCTTCTTGTGCGCTTAAAAATGAAAAAAATGCAGTTGGAAACATGTAAAACAATAAAGCGATTCCGCCTGTTACTCCATAAGCTATATACAGATTCCTGTTCTTGTAATTTACAATGCCAGGTGTTTTAATTATTTTTGACACTCCTATTGCGGCTAATGCAGGAATGCATAAAGCAGCAATTGTTAATGTCATTGAAACTGCTCTGAATTTATTGTATCCGGGAATATAGTTGACAAAAAACTCTGTTAATGGCATAAAGTTTTTGCCCCAGGAAAGCATAATTGACAGAATTATTGCTAAAAGGAAAGCATATTTAATAGTTCCTTTAACATAAAACAGGCTTAACACAAACAAAAACATTATAATAGCACCGATATAAACCGGCCCGGATGTAAACGGCTGGTCTCCCCAGTACTGGTTATTATTGGCTATTTCATTTCTTAGCCGTGGGTCCACATTTTTAAGTGCATTTTCATTATCGCCTATTGCACCTGTGGCTCCGCCTTTAATGTTTGGAATTAACAGTGAAAATGTTTCATCAACGCCATAACTCCAACGGGTAATGTAGTCAATATCAAGCCCCGAACTTTGCCTGTCATCTTTTTCAGATAGCTCTGTGCCGCCTCTCATAGTAGCTTCTGAGTATTCATAAGTAAACCACAACCGGCTTATGTTTACACCTGCTGCAATGATTGCAGCTATTAATAATACTCCTAATGCTTTAAAATATACATCTAACTTACCTTGCCTGTATTTTTCATATAGTTCGAAAATACCGTAAAAAATAACTATTATCAAAAGGTAGTATGTAATTTGGAAGTGGTTTGCCCATATTTGCAGCGACAAGAATATTGTAAATAGCAGTCCACCAGCGAGAAGTTTCCCGCGAAAAGTATAAATTATTGAGCCCAGCACAGGAGCCATGTATCCTATAGCAACAGCTTTGGAGTTGTGCCCTGCTTCAATTATTATAAAATTATAAGAGGAGAGTGCAAAAGCTACTGCCCCTAAAAATGATATCCATACATTTACTTTTAACAGTAACATGAAAATAAAGAAACCTGCAAAATATAAAAATATCATATCTGCCGGGCGTGGCAGCCATAATGTCATTGCATCATGCAAAAACCCTGAAATATTATTAGGATACATAACAGAAATCTGGGCTGCCGGCATACCACCAAACATCGAGTTTGTCCATAAAGCTTCCTGTCCGGTTTCTTCTCTAAAGTCACGTATTTCTTTAGCCATCCCATCAAACTTTACAATATCGGGTTGCAATATTCTTTTTCCTTCAAGTACCGGGCTTACATAGGCCAGGGTTAATACAGCAAATACTGCAATAATAATAGGATATGGAAGAATCTTTTTCCAATCGGGCATTTTCGCAAAAATCTCTTTCATTTTGTTTTTATTTCTGATAATTAATTAATGCTATTTATTGTTTTTATTGTTGTCTTCAATCTCTTCAAAATCAATATACTCGCCAATATTGTCGGAATCAAAACGTTTCTTGTCTTTTGTTTTTATTGAAATGTTCACATCTTTATTTCGTTGTTTGCCTGAATATTTTCTCCCGCCCTGGTTTCTTTCATAATACTTCTTTTTATACTTGTTTAACTGCCTCTTTAGCAACCATGGGATTATCAGGCCGGTAACAACTCTGAATATTATATAAATGAGGATAAAAGTTCCAATAATTTCAAGCATAATATTATTTGCTTTTTCAAAATGATATAATTATAACGCAACAAAAGTATAAAAAACATAATCAATTGCTTATAATTTTTGTATGATTCTATTTATATACAGAGTTAAATCAACTATTAAACAAATAGTCAGATTAGTTTTTTTTAATACGAATATAAAGCTGTTTTTAGCTATTTTTGCATGAAAAATAAAACATACAATAATATGGCAGGACATAGCAAGTGGTCAAAGATTAAAAGAGCTAAAGGGGCAAATGATAAAAAACGCTCCAAGATTTTTTCAGCAATTATTAAAGAAATTACTGTAGCTGTTAAAAAAGGTGGTGGCGACCCTGAAGGTAATCCCAGGCTTAGGCTGGCAATTTCTAATGCCAAAGGTGCAAACATGCCTAAGGATAATATTCAGCGTGCAATTTCTAAAGCCGGAGATAAGGATGCTTCAAACTTTTTTGAAATTACCTATGAGGGATATGCTAATCATGGCGTAGCGGTATATGTTGAGTGTCTTACTGACAATCAGCAGAGAACGGTTGCTAACATAAGGTCATACTTTAACAAATACAATGGTAAGCTTGAAACAATGGGAGCTTTGAGCTATCTTTTTGACAGGAAAGGTGTTTTTACAATAAATAAAAACCTCATCAAAACTGATGAAGAAGAATTTATGATGGATGTTATTGATGCAGGAGCTGAAGATGTTGAATCAGAGGATGATTTTTACACCATATATACTGCTATGGAAGATTTCGGAAAAATGATGAAAAAGCTTGAGGACTTAAAAATTGACCCGGAAAATGCTGAGTTACAAAGACTGCCAAAAACTACTATTAAGCTGGAAAAGGAAGCTGCAAGCGGGGTGCTTAAACTAATTGATGCTTTTGAAGAGGATGATGATGTGCAAAACGTATTTCATAACCTGGAAATTACCGAAGAAATGCTGCAGGATATGTAGTTTATTCTAAACCAATATTTCTTCCTGTATATACATAAGCTTGCTTAGTGCTGCCATCTGAAAGGACTACATCAAGCTTTTCACGCTGATAAATTGTTGGTACCGCCTCCCACTCATCTGCTATTTTGATATGTGTTTTATTCATTTTTATCAAAATACCATTTACTGATTCTCCATTCAGGGGCTTAATATAAGGATATTCTCTGTCGGTATAAACCTTCCAGTTGTTAAGTGTTGCATCACCCACAACAGGCAATAGTGTACTGAACAACTCAAGCTGAACAGCCTTGTCTTTAAAGGTACCGTAAGCAAATACTAAAATAGTTGGTTTTGTTGTCATAGTTGAAATAATTTATAACAACCAAATATATAAAGATTTTGACAAAGCAGTATTATAGTTAGAGTTTTTTTATCATTTTTTATTCCCCTGATAAACTACCAGGCCCCATAAATCAAAGAAAGAAAAAAAATATTAATTATTTAATAAATCAATATTTTATTAAGAAATTGTTTTGTATTTTGCACGTTGTTTTATTGAAGAAAAAGAAATTATTAATAATAAAAAACCCCATAAAAAAATGAGTAAAGTATTGATAATAGGTGCGGGTGGCGTAGGGAATGTAGTTGCCCGTAAATGTGCTTCTGTCCCTGAAGTTTTTTCTGATATTATGCTGGCAAGCAGAACATTGAGTAAGTGTGAGCAAATTGCCAGGGCAATTGGTGGCGATAGGGTGAAAACGGCAAAGGTTGACGCTGATAATGTTAATGAACTGGTTGAGCTTATCAACAGGTTTAAACCGGAAATTGTTATTAATGTTGCACTTCCATATCAGGACTTAACAATTATGGAAGCTTGCCTTCAAACAAAAACACATTACCTGGATACTGCAAACTATGAGCCCCGGGATGTAGCAAAGTTTGAATATAGCTGGCAATGGGCATATCATGACAGGTTTAAGGAGGCAGGGCTGCTTGCTATACTGGGGTGTGGTTTTGACCCCGGTGTTACGGGAATATTTACAGCTTATGCTGCAAAGCATTATTTTGATGAGATACATTACCTCGATATTGTTGACTGTAATGCCGGTGACCATGGTAAAGCATTTGCAACAAACTTTAATCCTGAAATTAATATAAGGGAAATTACACAAAACGGAAGATACTGGGAAAACGGGAAATGGATAGAAACTAAGCCGCTGGAAATACATAAGCCTATAAAATATCCCGAAATAGGTGAGAGAGAATCATATTTATTATATCATGAAGAACTTGAATCACTGGTTAAGAATTTTCCATCACTGAAAAGAGCCAGGTTTTGGATGACTTTTGGAAGCCAGTACATAAATTTCCTTAATGTGCTACAGGAAGTGGGGATGACAAGTATAAAGCCTGTTAATTTTAAAGGAGTTGATATTGTTCCGCTCGAGTTTTTGAAAGCAGTTTTGCCCGAACCGTCTTCGCTTGGGGAAGAATATAAAGGACAAACATCAATAGGATGTCAGATTAAGGGGATTAAAGATGGTAAAGAAAGAACTTATTATGTATGGAATAATTGCGACCATGCTAAATCCTATAAAGAAGTTAAGGCCCAGGCAATTAGCTATACAACAGGTGTGCCTGCAATGATTGGGGCAATGCTTGCACTAACCGGAAAGTGGAGTGGAAAAGGCGTTTTTAATGTCGAGGAATTTAACCCCGACCCGTTTATGGAAAAATTACCGGAATACGGGTTGCCATGGAATGAAGAAATTGATAAACCATTGCCGGTTGAAAAATAATACTTTTAGAGTTGTGTAGTATGGCTGTTGATTTTAATAAAATACCATCACCTTGCTTTGTCCTGGATGAATATTTGCTTGAGAAAAACCTGCAACTGCTTAATAAAGTGCAGGATGAGGCCGGTGTTGACATAATTTGCGCCCTTAAAGGTTATGCAATGTGGAGCACCTTCCCTTTAATTAATAAGTATCTTAAAGGTGGTGCAGCAAGTTCATTAAATGAAGCCAGGCTAATATATGAGAAAATGCAGTTAAAAGCTCATACTTACTGCCCGGCTTTTCTTGAAAGTGAATTTGATGAAATACTAAAATACAGCAGCCATATTACTTTTAATTCTCTTAACCAGTACTTCCTGTATATAGATAAGGTGAAAAAGGCCTCACCTGGAATTTCTGCTGGCTTACGGATAAATCCTGAATATTCAGAAGTGAAAACGGATTTATATAATCCTGCTATGCCGGGTTCGAGGCTTGGTATTACTTTTGGCCAGCTGCCTGGTATGCTGCCCGAAAATGTTGATGGACTTCACTTTCATGTGCTTTGCGAAAACGACAGCCATGTTCTTGAAAGAACCCTTGCAAAAGTGGAAGAAAAATTCTCAGGTTATATAAAGCAGGTTGAATGGATTAATTTTGGCGGTGGGCACCTGATAACCAAAGAAGGCTACGACACTAATCACCTGGTTACGCTAATTCATGAGTTTAAAAGAAGGTATCCAAATATTAAAAAAATCATCCTGGAACCGGGCGGAGCAATTGGGTGGCGGACCGGATACCTTGTTTCCACAGTTGTTGATGTAATCGAAAACAAGGGAATTAAGGTAGCTATGCTTGATGTTAGCTTTGCCGCTCACATGCCTGATTGCCTCGAAATGCCTTATAAACCACAAATTATTGGCGCCACAGATCCTGATAAGAATAAACCAACCTATAGATTAGGCGGTACAACATGCCTTGCCGGCGACTTTATGGGCATGGGAGATTTTAGCTTTGATAATGAACTAAAACCCGGGAATAAAGTAATCTTTGAGGATATGATACACTATACAATGGTTAAAACAAACTTCTTTAATGGTGTTAAACACCCTTCTATAGGTATATGGACAAAAAGCAATAAGTTTAAGCTCATAAGGAAGTTTGGATATGAAGATTTTTGTTATAAATTATCCTGATTTAACTCCTTGTACTTAGTGTATTCTTTCTTGTCTTTACGCTTTTTGATTATTGACCACAACCTTCCTAAAAAAAATCCTAAAAAGAAAACTATTGCTATTACTATAAATAATGGCCCTTTCACATCTAAAAATAATATCTTTATTGTTGTAGATTGAAGGTTTTGAATCGAAAAAATCAATAATAATACTATTATTGCACCGGCCAGAATCCAAAACATTACAGGCTTTTTCTCTTTTTGCATTTTTTTGTTTTTTAAAATTATAATAACAAAGATATTTAATTATTGTAAATTTTACCATTACTGCAATAACATATCTAAATATCTGCTGAGTAATTTTTTTCAGCATTTTGTTATTTTGTGATTTGTTAAAAGAGTTGTACTTTTGAAAATCTCTTTTATTAAACATTATTACACTAAACATACTTATCTATAAACTTAAAATTAAAAACTTAAAATTATGAAACATTCTAAACTTTTAATTGCGGTACTATTTGTGCTTAGCATGGGATTATACTCTTGTGAAACAAAAAAACCTTATGACGAAGAAATGAAAGCAAAAACCGAACAGTATATTGAGGTTGAACTTAAAACAGACCTTTCATGGTTAAGTGAAAATGAAAGAGAAATTATCAGGATACTTATTAAAGCTTCTGATATTATGGATGATATTTTTTGGATGCAATCTTATACAGGCTGTAAAGATGAGCTTCTTGCCAGGCTGGATTGCGAATATGCACAGAAGTATGCAAAAATAAATTATGGGCCATGGTGCAGGTTAAGTGCTAATGCTGCATTTGTTGAAGGTTATGATGACAAACCTGAAGGCGCTAACTTCTATCCGGTTGATATGACACGTGAAGAATTTGAAGCGTGGGATAATGAAGAAAAGAATTCTCAATATACTCTTATAAGAAGAGATGATGATGGAAATTTAATAGCGATTCCTTATAATGAAGTTTACAAGGAAAAACACGAAAAGGCTGCAAAATTAATTCGTAAAGCTGCAGAACTTGCTGAGTATGATGGCTTGAGAAAATATCTTGAAAAAAGAGCTGATGCATTATTATCTAATGAGTATATGGATAGTGACTATGCATGGATGGAAATGAGAGACAACAACATAGAATTTATTGTTGGCCCGATTGAAAATTATGAAGACAGGTTATTTGGTAATAAGGCAGCTCATCAGGCATTTATCCTTGTAAAAGACCTGGAATGGAGTAAACTGCTTGACAAGTTTAATGATATGCTGCCTATGCTGCAGGCAGGCCTGCCAGTACCTGAAGTTTATAAAGCCGAAACTCCCGGCATTGATGGCGATATGTATGTATATTATGCATTGTATTATGCAGGTGATTGCAATGCCGGTACAAAAACTATTGCTATTAACCTGCCTAACGCAGAAGAAATTCATGAAAATGTTGGTAGCCGTAAATTGCAGCTTAAAAACTCAATGGAAGCAAAGTTTGACAAAATATTAGTACCTATTGCTGAAATGCTAATTGATGAATCTCAAAGAGAACATGTAACTTTTGATGCTTTCTTTGAAAATACTACCTTCCATGAAGTAGCTCACGGCATGGGTATTAGAACAACTATTGATGGTAAAGGCACTGTCAGGGAAGCTTTGCGTGAGCACTATATGGCTATCGAAGAAGCAAAAGCAGATATCCTTGGCTTATACCTGGTTACCGAACTTTATGAAATGGGCGAAATTTCAAGTGGTGAAATTATGGACAATTACGTCACTTTCCTGGCCGGCATATTCAGATCAAGCAGGTTTGGTACAGCCAGCGCTCACGGTAAAGCAAACATGATGAGATTTAACTACTTTGAGAGAGTTGGTGCTTTTGAAAGATGCGAAGATGGTAAATATAAAGTAAACTTTGACATTATGAAAGAAGCTGTGTATAACTCTGTCAGAGATGTCCTTATTGTTCAGGGAGATGGTGATTATGAAAAAGCTGCAAAATTGATTGAAAACGAAGGCCAAATGCCGGAATACCTAAGAGAAGACCTTCAAAGAGTTAATGACGCAGGTATAACTATTGATATTTACTTTAAGCAAGGTAAAGATGTATTAGGATTATAAAACTTTGTTTTTGCGTTACACGATATAAAAAAAGCCGGGAAATTAGCCCGGCTTTTTTTATATCTATAAAGTATAATTGATTTCTTTATCAACATAAGATATTAACTCAGGAAAGAAGTTTCTGAATTCCTGTAAGAACAAATCGTAGTTCTCTCTTAAATCATATACTGCATTTTCCATCCCCGAGTCAAACTTTGTGCGTTTAGCCATGCCACTTAATCGCTTTTGCAAACTTCCCATATCAGCGTAATTGACCAGCCAATTAGATGCTATCATAAATGGCAGAATCTTTTTTGCCCTGTGTGGCAGTATTGAATAGTTTTTCAACAATATGTCATAAGCATTTTTTACAAAATCATTAATGTCTTCATCACTGTAATCCTTCCAGTATTTTGCAAGAAAGTGGTCATAAAACATATCTACCAGTACTCCGGAATAATGCCTGTATTTCTCAATAAGCCTTTTTTTACTTTTTCCGAATATTTCATGAGAATCAGTAAAACGGTCAATTTGCCTGTGTAATTTAATACCCCTGACAATATCCGGGCTGAAAACTTCAATTTGCCTGCCCTTTACCATGTCGGCAATGAAATTGCCCAGTATTAGGTTCTCATCCTCATGAGATAAATAAATATGTGCTAAAAAATTCACTTTTGAGAGTTGTCTTGAATTATTTTTTATTAAAAAACCATTTGTAAATTTTTACAAATATATAAAAAGGGCTATTTCTTTATTATTATACTAACGAAATACTTATGCTTTTCTGATTATTTGGTTTTATTTTAAATGTATAAATGTGAATTACTATGTATTGTTCAAAATATTTTACATAATTAACTTTTTGTGCTTAAATATTTCAGAGAATCAAACGATTTTTTTTTAGTTTTGTAAACGAACAAAGTCAAAAATATTATTTAAATAAATTCAAAAAAATATGCAAAAATTACTTTTGCTTGGGGATGAGGCTATTGCACAGGCGGCTATTGATGCCGGAATATCTGGAATTTACGCTTACCCCGGCACTCCGTCAACTGAAATTACCGAGTACGTTATTGCTTCAAAAGAGGCTAAACAGAAAGGAATAGTAGCTACATGGACATCCAATGAAAAAACCTCAGCAGAAGCTGCTCTTGGAATGAGCTATGCCGGTAAGCGCTCTATGGTTTGTATGAAGCATGTTGGATTAAATGTTGCTGCTGACCCGTTTGTTAATTCTTCTATTACCGGCGCTAATGGAGGAATTTTGTTTGTGGTTGCTGATGACCCATCTATGCACTCTTCTCAAAATGAACAAGATTCCAGGTTCTTTGGTAAGTTTGCAATGATACCTGTGCTTGAACCTTCAAGCCAACAGGAAGCTTATGATATGGTTCATTATGGATTCGATTTGTCTGAAAAACTCAGAGTGCCGGTAATGCTCCGTATTACTACACGCCTTGCCCACTCAAGAGCCGGTGTTGCCCGAAGAGAATCCCGGGAACAGAATGAAAGTAAACTGCCGGAAAACCTCAGGCAATTTGTATTGCTCCCTGCTATTGCCCGTAAGCAATATAAAAAACTACTTAACGACCAGCCTGCTTTTGAAAAGTTAAGTAATGAGTCGCCTTATAACAAATACATTGATGGTAATGATAAAAGCCTTGGGATTATCGCATGCGGATTAGCATACAATTACTTGATGGAAAACTTTCAGGATGGCTCACCACACCCGGTATTAAAACTATCTCATTACCCTTTACCTTTAAATCACATAAGAAAAATTTATGATGATTGTGAAAAAATATTGGTCCTGGAAGATGGGTACCCTATTGTAGAAGAACAGATAAAAGGTGCACTTGCTTTAGGAAAAGAAATTAAAGGCCGGCTGGATGGCACTGTTCCACGTGATGGAGAATTAAACCCGTCTGTTGTTGCAAAAGCATTGGGGATTGATAAA
>PWND01000196.1 GCA_003557965.1 Bacteroidales bacterium
AAAGACACTCCGTCATCAGTATTTTCAAATTCTATACTACCTCCTTCAAGCTTTTCAATAATAGTTTTAGACATATACAAGCCTAATCCTGTTCCCTCTCCTTCTTTTTTTGTTGAGAAGTAAGGATCAAAAACTTTATCCTTGTATTTAGGGTCAATGCCACCACCATTATCAGTTACAGTAAGGAGCGATTTATTATTTTCTTTTTTAAGAACAATAGTAATTTTCGGGGTCTTCGTATTTTCTTCAATTAATGCATCCCTTGCATTGTTTAACAGGTTAACCACAACTTGTGCATATTCATTTGGGTAGCCATAAGCATAAACCTCTTCAAGATTATACTCCAGTTCTATATTGTGTTTTTTCATTGTGTCTTCTACAAAGGAAATGCTTCTTTCAACCACTTTTTTAATATTAAATTTACCGGCTTGTTTTTCAGGTTTAAAGAAGTCTCTAAAATCATTTATAGTATCTGACATATACTGGATTATTTCCATACTTTGGCTTACCTTATTGCTCATATACTCTTCAGTAAGTTCTTTATGCTCAAAAGCTTCCTCCATATTTTGAATAATAAGGCCTATTGCATTTAATGGTTGACGCCATTGATGGGCAATATTAGCTATCATCTCTCCCATTGCGGCCTGTCGGCTTTGCTGAATCAGCATAAAATCTTTCTTCCTGCTTTTTGCTAATTCTTCGGCTATTCTGTCTTCCAGGGTAGAGTTTATCCTTTCCAGCTCTTTACTTTGAACAGTTAATTCTTCTTTTTGCTGTAATATTTCTTCTTTTTGTTCTAATATCTCAAGGTTTTTTTCCTCGATCATTTCTTTTTGCTTTTCAGCCTCTTGTTTTTGCTGGAGTAGTTCAGCCGTTCTTTCTTCAACTTTTTTTGCAAGTAAATCTTTTTCTCTTTGCAAGCTATTAAGCCTCCATTTTATATATGACCACAATGTGGTTAAAAACAAAATGGCATATATAATGTATGACCACCATGTACGGTACCATGGCGGCAATACTCTGAAGCTATAGTTTATTGTTTCTGACCACAATCCCTCGGCACTTTTGGCTTTTAATTTAAATGTATAACGCCCTTCTCTTAAATTGCTATAAGTAACAAAGTTATTTTTTGTTAATGGCCTCCACCTTTCATCTTGCCCTTCAAGCATATATTGATATTCAACTAAGAAATTTCTGCTTGTTTCAATTGCATTAAACTCAAAAGTAATATTATTACTGAATGGTAAAACCAGGTTTTGCGGGATAGCATAAAACCTTTTAATATCGTCAAATTTTATATCTCCAAATTTTTCAATCAACTTATCTATCCTGCTTTGCGACAGTTCTCTCCCATAGGTAAAAATCTGCTGTTGTTGAACTGCAACACTATCTGCTCTAACTCTTTCAAACAACTCCTGATAGCTTAAGTTTTTGCTATATTTCTTTAGTGAATACCAGCATATATTTTCATCATTTATTTTTATATTTTGAATAACCGTAATCGGTGGTTCACTGACTTCAAAAATTTCTTTAGGATTAAAGCAAATAACTTTATCATCGCCACAACCTCCCCATATAAGCCCTTTATCTAATATGCTTCCATAGGGCAGCCCAACTTTTGTAATGCACATAGCATTAGAATTAAAATCTTTGATAGGGTAAGCTGTTTGGTTGTTATAAATTCTCCATTCAGGAGAGTAATCATTAAGTAAGGTTTTATTATCAACTCCCAGCAATCCTGATGTGTATTTGACTTCATTTTTACCTTCGAATATGAGCCCGCTAAGGCCAAGGTTAGTTCCTATCCATATTATGCCGTCTTCATCTTCAACCATATCATATACAACATCATCCGCCAGGCCATCTCTTGTTGAAAAAGTAACAAAACTTTCACCATCAAATCTTGTAACACCTCCACCATAAGTTCCCAGCCAAATATTTCCGCTGCTGTCCATAAGAATTTTTCTTGTCCAGTTATGCGCAACCCCGTCATCAGTTGTATAATTAACTATTTTATCCTTTTTTACTACAACAACGCCTTCTCCATAGGTGCCTGCCCAAATATTACCATCATTATCTTCAACAATACTTCTAACAACGACCTCCGGGAAACCCTGCTCCTTGCCATAATTGTAAAAAGCATCACCATCGTATTTTGTTAATCCCCTTGCCGTTCCAAACCATAAGTTATTTTCAGAATCCTTAATGATGTTAAAAACTCTTTGATTAGGCAGCCCATGATCAACACTATAGGTTTTAAAACTTGTACCGTCAAAATATGTGAGCCCTGCAGGAGACCCCAGCCATGCTGTATTTTCATCAACAGGATAAATACTGTAAATGATATCATCAGGCAAGCCGCTTTCTGTTGAATAATTGTAGAAATGCTTTCCGTCAAAAATGCTCATTCCTCCGCCATTTGTGCCAAACCACAAATTTCCATTATCATCTTCAGAAATACATCTGACAGAATTATACGAAAGGCCTTGCTCTACAGTATAAATACTAACAGCTTTGCCATTAAACCTTGAAGCTCCGCCACCATCAGTACCAAACCATATATTACCTTGCTTGTCCTCAGCTATACCCCTGATAATATTATGTGACAAACCCTGTTTGTCTGTATAGTTGTAAAAATTAATTCCATTATAAAGGCTAACGCCACCACCGTGCGTGCCAAACCAAATATTTCCAAACCTATCCTGGTATATTGCTCTTATTATGTTGTTAGCTAAGCCATCATCTTCTGTATAATTCACAAAGTCATTACCATCATAATAGCTTGCGCCTCCACCAAATGTTGCAAACCAAAAATTACCCATTATGTCTTCCGTTATTCCTCTTACGATATTATGAGCCAATCCGTCTTCTACCGTAAGGTTTGTAAAGCTATTACCATCAAACTTACTTACACCACCTTCCGTACCAAACCAGATGTTGTCATTACTATCTCTATATAACTCCCAAACTGTATTATCCGGCAAGCCATCTTCAGTAGTATATGTTTTAAAAGTATCACCATTATAAACACTCACACCTCCCCCAAAAGTAGCAAACCACATATTACCCCGTTCATCATCCAGTATGCTCCAAACTGTATTATGAGCCAATCCGTCATCAACAGTATAGCTTTCGAAAGAAACCCCGTCATACTTACTGACGCCACCACCAAAAGTACCAAACCAGATATTTCCTTTGCTATCTTCAGCTATTGACCAAACTGAGTTGTGAATAAGTCCGTTTTTTGTTGTAATAGTTTTAAAACTTTTCCCATCGTAAATACTAACTCCTCCGCCATGAGTGCCAAACCAAATATTTCCCAACTTGTCAACATATACACATGTAATATTACTCAAGGCTAAGCCCTGCTCGGTATCAAAGCCGGTAAAATTTCCAATTGGATTAATCGCTCTTACTTTTTCAGGCAGGCCTGCATCAACTATTATTGGAGCAGTTTGATCAGCCAGTAATACTTTGGAAGGCAAATAGTTATTTTCATGAGAAGAATTTGCTTCTGAAAATAAGAAGCTAATTAATAACAAAACAAATAAAGCAATAAACTTTTGCAAAAAAGCAGAGCAGGAATTATAAATATTGCCATTTTTTATATCCACCATAAAAACAAAAATTTAATAATTAGTGGCTATGTTTTATAATCTAAATTACTCATTATTGCTTTATAATCAATTGATGCAAAATAACAACACCCTAGTTTCAAAACAAATATAACTATTATCAGGAAAAAAATCACATTTTATTGCATTATGTTTCATCAATATTTATTTTAATTGATCAAAATCATGTAAATTTGACACAGTTTAACTTAAAGATAGCCGATTTGGAAATATTTTCATCAAAATTATTGCAAGCAGCCGTTGATGAGTTTACAAGGCTCCCCGGCATAGGCAGAAAAACTGCTTTGCGCCTGGTATTACATTTACTCAGGCAAAAGCCGGAAGCAGTAGAAAACTTTTCAGGCTCCATTAGCAAGCTTCGTAATGAAGTAATATATTGTAATAGATGCAACAATATAAGTGACCAGGAATTATGTACAATTTGTGCATCGCATGCCAGGGATACTTCAACGATATGTGTTGTGGAGGATATCAGGGATATTATTGCTATTGAGAATACCGGGCAGTTTTCCGGGCTTTATCATGTGTTGGGTGGAATCATTTCGCCTATGGAAGGAATTGGCCCAAACGACCTCAACATTAGCTCTTTGCTGGAAAGAGCCAACAGCCCGGATGTAAAGGAAATTGTTTTTGCTCTTTGCACTACAATGGAAGGAGATACTACAAATTATTACCTCTTTAAAAAGCTCAAACATCTTGAAATTAAACTATCTGTGATTGCCCGGGGTATTTCTATTGGTGATGAACTTGAGTATGCCGATGAAGTAACATTAGGAAGAAGCATTATTAACCGTACACCCTACGAACATAGCATTAGCCGTTAAGTATGGATTTATCTGTAATTATTGTAAACTATAACGTAAAATACTTTCTTGAACAATGTCTTAAGTCTGTTTTTAGTGCTATAAGTGGCCTTAATGCAGAAGTGTTTGTTGTTGACAACAACTCCGTTGACGGCTCTCCGCAGATGGTAAAAGAAAAATTCCCTGAAGCAAACCTTATCAGCAACAAAGAAAATCTTGGATTTAGCAAGGCAAACAACCAGGCAATGGCTGTTGCAAAAGGCAGGTATATATTGTTACTCAACCCGGATACAGTAGTTGAGGATGATACTTTGTTCAAGGTTGTAAAGTTTATGGACAACACTCCTGATGCAGGAGGACTTGGAGTGAAAATGATTGATGGTAAAGGCAGGTTTTTACCTGAATCAAAAAGGGGCTTACCAACCCCTTCAGTAGCTTTTTATAAAATATTCGGATTATCAAGGCTGTTTCCTAAGTCAAAAACATTCGGCAAATATCATCTTGGCTATCTTGACAAAAACGAAACACACCAGATAGAAGTATTATCAGGTGCATTTATGCTGTTGCGTAAAGAGGCATTAAATAAAACAGGATTTCTTGATGAAAAATTCTTTATGTATGGAGAAGACATTGACCTTTCCTACAGAATACTAAAAGCCGGATATAAAAATTATTATTATCCTGAAACCCGCATAATACATTACAAGGGAGAAAGCACAAAAAAAAGCAGCATAAACTACGTTTTTGTATTTTACAATGCAATGATAATATTTGCTAAAAAGTATTTTTCTGCAAAAAACGCTAAGCTGTTTTCATTTTTCATAAATCTTGCAATATACTTCAGAGCCACTATAGCGATTTTCAACAGGTTTATTAAAAGAATCTTTTGGCCTGTATTCGACTTTGCTTTGATTTATGGTGGTTACTTTTTTATAAAAAGCTACTGGGAACAGCATTATATGATGGCTACTACTCAGTATTATCCACCATATTTTATGCAAATTATTGTACCTGTTTATATTCTTATATGGTTGTTTTCGATTTG
>PWND01000022.1 GCA_003557965.1 Bacteroidales bacterium
CGGCTGCTCCCATATCCTGCATTCCCACAACAGCTCCGGTCTTTATTATTTCAAGAGTAGCTTCAAGCAGTAATTTTTCCTGGAAGGGGTCGCCAACCTGTACTGCAGGAATTTTATCTGCCGAAGCTTCTGTAATATCTTCTGAAGCAAAAGTAGCTCCATGAATGCCATCCTTACCTGTGGAAGAACCAACAATAAATACAGGATTGCCCACACCCTCAGAAATAGCTGAAATTGTATTGCCCTTTTTTACTATCCCCACCGACATTGCATTTACCAATGGATTTGTATTAAAGCAATTATCAAAAAACACTTCACCAGCTACAACAGGCACACCAAAAGCATTCCCATAATCACCTATTCCTTTAACAACTCCCTTTAACAGCCACTTGGTTTTATCAAGCTCGGGGTCACCAAATCTAAGTGAATTTAGTTGTGCTACAGGCCTGGCCCCCATTGTGAAAATATCCCTGTTTATGCCACCTACACCTGTTGCTGCACCCTGGTAAGGCTCCAGTGCAGATGGGTGGTTATGGGATTCAATTTTAAATGCACAAGCTATTCCTTCACCTAAATCCACCAAACCGGCATTCTCCTCACCGGCTTCTGCGAGCAAATGAGGCCCTTTCCTGGGTAAAGTCTTTAACCATTTTATAGAGTTTTTATAAGAACAATGCTCTGACCACATGACAGAAAAAATACTCAGCTCTGTGAAATTTGGAACCCTGCCAAGAATTTTCTTTATTGACTCAAACTCTTCAGGCAAAATTCCAAGCTTTTCAGCCATTTCAAGAGTTCCCTCTATGTTATTTGTTGCTTTCTTCATCTATTTAAAATTTTTATATTCACTGTATTGCAATAATGAAATTTTTAAAATCAACGACAAAAATACACAAAGCTTTCAGCCCCAAGAAATAAATATTTGCTGCAAGAGTCAATATTTTTTCACAAATGTTAAAAACCCTTTGAAAAAAGCAATTTTTATTTATTACAAAAGCTTTACTTTTGTATTTTAACCAGGTAAAAGTTATATCATTGGACATTTTAATTATTGTTTTATTCTTTTTGGTTTTTGCTTTTATTATAAAGTATTCACCTTTTTTTACCACACTACCTGGCGTTAAATTCAATACATTACTTTTTATTTTTTTTATTAAATGTATTACCGGTGTCGTTTTGATAATATTATACAGCAGTTATTACGATAAAGAAACTGCTGATATTTACAAGTACTTCAATGATGGAATGATAATGGCCGGTGCCTTAAAGGAAAATCCGCTGGATTATTTAAGAATGCTGACCGGCATTGATGCAAGTGCTGAACACTTAAGCAAATATTACTTAGATATGACGAGTTGGTTCAGGCCATGGATTGAGCCGGTTTACAACGACAATCGTATTGTTGTAAGGTTCAATGCACTTATCGGCATTTTTAGCGGAGGAAATATTATAGCTCATAATATAGCTGCTAACTTTTTGTCGTTTACTGGTATAATGGCAATATATAAATTTGCCATAAACAAAGTGGATAAAGATAAATCAGTTGCTTTATTGTGGGGTTTGGTAGTATTCCCATCGCTGCTTTTTTGGGGTTCAGGTATTTTAAAAGAGTGCATCCTGGTTTTTGCTACCGGTGTATTTATTTTCTATGCTGATAAAGTCATTAACAAAAGCAACTTTCATCCCGTATTCTTATTTAATATATTGTTCTCAACGGCAATATTGTTATTATTAAAATCTTATGTTATACTTATCCTGTTGCCCCTGTTTCTGGCCTATTGTTTTATAAAAAACAAAAGCAACAAATACATGTTAGCTGCTTATCCCCTGTTTTTCTTAATTTGGGTATCAGCAGCTTTTATTATTGGATATTTTTTCCCGGACTATAACCCCATAAGTGTAATTGCCGATAAGCAAAACAAGTTTGTTTATGTTTCTGAATATGTTGAAGCCGGGAGTTTTTTTTCGGACAGGCTAATGCAGCCCAATATAATTGATTTCATGATCTTTATTCCAAGGGGCTTTATAAGTACATTGTTTCGTCCTCATTTGCTTGACGGAGGCTCTCTTCTTATTATTGCAGCATCAGTTGAAAATCTGCTAATCTGGCTAACTATAGTTGCAATGATAGTTTTCGGAGATAAAAGACAGTTAAATAATCCATTGTTTTGGTTATGCATAAGTTTTGTTGTTTTTACTTTTACTTTTGTGGGAATGGTTACCCCGGTTTTTGGCGGGCTGGTTAGATATAAAATTCCGGCACTACCATTTTTGTGGATTGCAGCACTTATTATAATTGACAATAATAAATTTATTTCTTTTAAAAAACGTTTAAAACCTTATTATGCAAGGCTTTTGGGAGAAAAGAACTGATTAAATGTTTGATGCAAGCATATAAATATTTTAATTAACAATATGTTTAAAAGTTTTTTTTTGTACATTTATCACGCATTTAGCTTATTTTTTTAGTGTTTAGTAGTATGGTTTTTTATATAGCTTAAAAAAATGTTTTGAAATTATCTAAACTTGTTGTTATTTTGTGAATATTTTTAAATCATGCCCATTTTATGGAAAGAGTAAAAGTAATAATAGTTGATGACCATAAACTTGTAACAGACTGCATAAGCTTATTTTTAAGTGGTGCAGAATCCATTGAAGTTATAGGTGTTGCCCATAGCGGACAAGAAGCTTTAGACCTGCTTAAAACTCTTAAACCTGACGTTATGCTACTAGATATTAGCATGCCTAATATGTCGGGCATTGAAACTACTGCTGCAATAAAAAAGAACTTTTCAGATATAAAGATTTTAATTCTTTCAATGCATTCCGATTACAATAATATTTCTGATGCTATAGACGTAGGAGCAGATGGGTATGTACCAAAAGATGTTTCTTCAGAAGAACTTGTAGAAGCCATAGTTACTGTAAATAAAGGGAAAAATTACTTCCACACAACTATATCTGAAGAAATAGTAAAGAATTATGCAAGCAAAAAAAAGAAATCTTCGGTTGATATTCCCGAACTAACAAAAAGAGAGCTGGAAGTTTTGCAATTATTTGCTGAAGGCCTTAACAATAGTGAAATTGCTAACAAGCTGTATTTAAGTGTTCGCACTGTTGAATCTCATAAAAATCACATCCTTCAAAAAACCAACATGAAAAACAGTGTTGAATTAATAAAGTTTGCCATCAAAAATAAAATTATAGATATTTAACCTGCCTTCGCAAAACTGTTATAATAAATACGGTTTTTATTTGGTTTTTTTTGCTTTTATCAACTTTTCAAAACACTTGCTGTATTAGTAAAATTAAGTGTTTCCACGATACTTTTCACGTAAAAACACTGTTATTTTTTGCTCACAAATATCATAGATTTGTACAGTAACTAATAATATGCTACTTATGGAATCAAATATTAAAACGATAGTAATAGAGTGCAGCGATATCATGCTAAACGGCATTGTATCATGCCTGAGTAATAAGCCCGACATTAGAGTAGTGGGGCATACTTCCAAAATTTCTCAAATATCAGAATTAATAAAAAAGGAAAAACACGACCTAGTGTTATTAGGCCCAATGATGAATGATATTTACGGAGAAGACATTTCTGGTGCAATAAAAAACAAATATCCTGAAGTACGAGTAGCATGCATCAATTATGATGACTATCCTTCAAATATTGATGATAGAATAAAGGAGACACTATCTTAACAATATATTAGTTTTGCTTTTATTATTATCAATTCACCACTATCTTCTCAGATTTTAGTATATGCCCTTCGGATAAAATATATGCAATGTAAACACCCGGGCTAAATCCTTTGACTGAAACTTGCAACTCATTGCCGGTAAAATGCTTTGTAAGCATGCCATGGCCTGATAGATCACTGATAAATAATGTTTTTTGCTTGTGCTTAATCTCCGGCCTATCAATTAATACATTTAATGTTGTGTTGGCAGGGTTTGGAAAAAAAGTGATATATAAATCATACTCCCACTCTGGTGTATCAATAAATAAATGGCAATCCGGCTCATAGCAGCCATACTCGTCTAATGGAATTAAAATACCACTCCAAAAGAATACATCAAAATAAAATGGTTCATAGTATGTTGGATAAGTACAAATAGACTCAAAAGTACCTCCCAGAAAAATATTATCACCTTTGTTTAAAATATTATTCAGCCTGACAGTATTGATGCAATCGAGAATATAATTCTTTTTATCAATTTCAAAAACCCTGACCCACAAAGGATCCAGATTTTCATCAAGCTTTAGTAAAAACCCTCTTAAATAGCAAGATGTGCCTGTAGATCTCAGTATTCCCGAAATAAGAAAGGTATTATCAGGGTTTTTTATTGTTTGTAAAGGCCGATACCAAGGGGCGGCCTCATCAGGGTTTTCATAGCAAAAATCAGTTGGTTCACCGTATGTGTATAAATGGGCTGATAAAAAATCAACCAGGCTTTTTTGCTCTAATGTATTGCCGTCGTTATCTATTATTCTTAAATGAAGGCCTGTGTTTTCATGGAAAACATACTCGGTTAAATTATTGCCGGGAGGAGGGAGGCAGCAATCATCGTAGGCTAATAGGTATTTGTCATCTTCTAAAGAAGTTAATGTAAACATAAAGCTTATATTACCACCATTACGGATAATTTTTTGCCATAAAAGCTCGCCGGTGTTTTTGCAAAATTTAAACAGCCTGTTTCTGTTATATGGCCTGCTGCTCCACAGGTAATTATAGTACATTGATACAAGGTAATCACCATCACTTGTAACTTCAAAATCATATATATCTGCAACCCAATAATCTATTTGCCCGAATTCAGTTTTCCATCTAACATTAAAAAGGCTGTCAGTTTCCATTATCTCATGTCGGCTTTCATTTGATTTATGATAGCCGATAATGAGTGTATCTGGTGCAATCTCACGGATTAATACCACAGAGCCATAATATGGCACAGCTTCAAGTGTATCTACCCTTAGCAAGCTGTCAAGGGCTGAGTTAAATGTAAAAATCATTGGGTTTATCATCGGTGGAGAATCTTCTTTATCTAAAACACCTACATCTGAACTTGGCATGGATTGAAAAAAATATGAATCTTTAAAGTTATTACAATACTGTTCATAATAATCATTAAAATTTTCATTATCGGTTGTATATGTTGAATCCCATCTGCCATGGCCCCCAACCAGATATTTTCCATTAGCTAATTTTGTCATTGCGTTTCGTCCTGCAATTCGTCCTGCTGACCTTAATGGTGATATTATCAAGCTATCAATTTCATGAAAATTTAAAAGCCATGTGTTAGTATATTCGCCTTCAATATTGAAGTAGTGAAAATTAAGTGAATTGTTACGATATAATCCTTCTTCTTCAACAAAAGTCCATTCATTAGTAATTAATACCATAGTTGAGCTGTCGGTTTGAACAAGGTATTGCCCTAAAGCTCCGGGAACGAGTGTCCAATATTCGTCTTGC
>PWND01000346.1 GCA_003557965.1 Bacteroidales bacterium
ATCCAAAACAACAATTTTTATTCATAACATTTATTGTTACAAAATAAAGCCCTGCTGATGAATAATTATGAGTATTTAATTGTATAGGCCGGGCTTGACCGGCCTAATTGTCAATGAGGATTGCGCTCGTAAGGACAGGGCTTGACCTGTCCAGGCAAATATGCTTGACCGGCCTAATTGCTAATGAGGATTGCAGTCGTAAGGACAGGGCTTGACCTGTCCTGGGCTTAAAGTCCGAAAAAAAGCAGTTTTTTACACCATGAAAAAAGCAAAAGCTTTTTGAAATTATTATCATTAATAACAAAACGCAGCGGAGTGAGAAATTCCGTGGATAAGCTGTAAAAACGAGCCTATCCTGCCACGTCTCCTTGCGGTATTTGTGTATTTTTAAGAATAGGATTAATTGATTCTTTTCATAGGCATTTGACATATTTACTAAATTTGCATAAAATTATAAAGCCTTTACTGTGGAGTTAAAACAATTGTTTAGAGTGCTGTCAGGAGTGTTTTACAACCCTGAAAAAAGCATAAAAATGCTAAAAGAACAGGGTTTTACATGGAAGGAAATGTTTTTCTTTTATGCTTTTCCTCTTATTACAATAAATACAATGATAAGGGCATTGTTAGTTGGTGAACCCTATAAAGATTTTTCTGCTAATACATTATTCTTTGTGTTTTTATTAAGTACTTCAATATCAATTTTTGCAGGCTCATATTTAATAAAACTTTTGGCATCACGATATTTATCAAGTAATAATTTTAATTCAGTTTTTAGCCTTGTGGCTGTGTCATATACACCGGTATTTCTTGCAAGTATTGTTTCAGCAATTAACCCTGTATTATATTTTTTAAGATTAATAGGTATTGTTTATATGTTTTATATATTCTGGAAAGGCGCTAATATAATGCTTAATACTCCTCAAAACAGGGTTACAGGCTTCACAATATTATGCTTGCTTATATTGTTTGGAGTTACTGTGTTAGTTAGTTTAATATCAGGGTATTTGTTATTTTTCTTAACAGGTAATTTTGATTTACTGCTTAATGAATGAGTTTTTAATACCTGGTTAAAGTTTTTTTATTATGAAAAAGAAATTTTCTTATATAGTTTTTAGCTCAATACTAATTGTTATTGTAATATCTCTTATTGTAATAAATTACATTTCATACAATAAGCATGATGATTATGAGATAAGCATAAAAGAATATCCTATCCCTGAATTTGATGAATATGGAATAGAACTTGGCAAGTATGAGGTTTTGCAAGCTTCTGTAAAAAGCCGCCAAACGCTTGGGCAAATTCTGAATTCTTTTGGTTTGTCATTTAGTAAAGTAGATCAGGTTGTATCAAGAATGGATGGTTGGTTTAGTCCCAGGAGGATCAGGGCAGGAAATAACTATAATGCATACTTTAATAACCGGGTTGTTGATAATGATACTATTAAGAGTTTAAAATATTTTACGTATGATATTAATAAATTAGAGTTTGTTCTTGTTTGTTTTTATGATTCAATAGAAGTAGTAAGAGGTGTAAAAGAAGTTACAGATGTTCCTGCAAAAGCTTCAGGAATTATAACATCATCACTTTGGGAAACTCTTACTTCTAATAATATACATCCCGAGCTGGCAATAAGGATGTCGGAAATTTTAGCCTGGTCTGTTGATTTTCACAGGATTTTTCCAGATGATAAGTTTAAGGTTATATATAACGAACAATTTATAGGTGAAGAACTGGTTGGTGTTGGTAAAATAGATGCAATATACTTCAAGCATCAGGGTAGGGAAGTTTATGGTTTTCACTTTGAAAAAGACACAGTAAACGGATATTTTGATCCTGAGGGTGATAATATAAGGAAGGTGTTTTTGCGAGCTCCATTAAAATTCGGACGTATAACAAGCCGCTATTCACGTAGCCGTTTGCACCCAATACATAATGTAAGGAGGCCTCATTTAGGAACAGATTATGCTGCACCTGTGGGAACACCAATTCTTGCAGTTGGCGATGGTGTTGTTACCCAGGCAAGATACAGGGGAGGTAATGGCAATTATGTTAGAATAAGGCATAATTCTGTATATGAAACACAATATTTGCACATGTCAAGATTTGCCAGGGGCATTAGGCCTGGTGCGAGAGTCAAACAAGGAGATGTAATTGGGTATGTTGGAATGACAGGTGATGCTACCGGCCCGCATGTATGTTTTAGGTTTTGGAAAAACGGACAACAGGTTGATCACCTAAGGGAAGAGTTCCCAAGTGCAGACCCTCTTCCTGAAGAATATCATGAGCAGTTTTTTATTATCAGGGATAGTTTAATGATTGAATTGGAAAACATTAAATTTAAAGACATTCCTGATGCCTGAAGCAGAGGTGAATCATTTAAATAATTGCTTTTCGAATTTTTACAAGCTTTTCCATTAATTCATCAAGTAAGTCAAGTTTTAGCATGTTAGCTCCATCTGATTTTGCTTTAGAGGGGTCCGGATGTGTTTCAATAAATAATCCATCTATTCCTGCAGCAACGCCAGCTTTGGCAATTGTTTCTATCATGTGTGGCAAACCACCTGTAACTCCACCGGTTTGGTTGGGTTGTTGTAATGAATGTGTTACGTCTAAAACTACCGGGTAACCAAATTTTTGCATTATTGGAACCGACCTAAAGTCAACTACCAGGTCATTATATCCATAAGTACTTCCTCTCTCTGTCAGCATAATTCTTTTATTACCTGTTGAAGCTACTTTGTCAGCAGCAAATTTCATTGCTTCAGGAGATAAGAACTGTCCCTTTTTTATATTAACAACTTTATTAGTTTGTCCGGCAGATAGCAATAAATCTGTCTGGCGGCAAAGAAAAGCAGGAATTTGTATAGCATCAACATGATTAGTAGCCTGAACAGCTTCATCCTGGCTATGTATATCAGTTAAAACTGGAATTTTATACCTGGTTCCAATTTTGCTAATAACCTGCAGCGCCATTTCATCACCAATTCCGGTAAAACTATCAAGCTTTGACCTGTTAGCTTTTCGGTATGATGCTTTAAATATATAAGGTACATCATATTTTTTGGTAACAGATAAAACTTTTTCTGCGATTTCAAAACCCATTTCTTTATCTTCTATTATACATGGGCCTGCTATAAGAAAAAAATTTGCTGATTTTGACTTTTTATTATCAAAAATATGCTCCAATGTTGTGTCCATATAACTGTCTTTTTTTATTAATATCCTTCAATAATCCCTAACCCTTGTCGTATTATTTCTATTTCATTATCTGTGCAATCTACAATGGTTGAAGCTTCATTGTTACCATATCCGCCATCAATTACTATATCAACCTGATTACTGTATTTTTCATGAATTAGCTCAGGGTCAGTGGTGTATTCAATTATTTCATCTTCATCATAAACAGATGTTGATATAATGGGATTTCCAAGCTCATTAACAATTTCACGGCTTATGTTATTATCAGGAATCCTGATACCCAATGTTTTTTTCTTACTTTGAAATATTTTAGGAACCTTATTATTTGCATCTAAAATAAATGTAAATGGGCCGGGAAGAGCCTTTTTCATTAATTTATATACACTTGTACTAAAAGGTTTGGTATAATCTGATATTTGACTCAAATCATTAAAAATAAAAGAGAAATTTGCCTTTTCAACTTTTACTGATTTTATAGCTGCAACTCTTGCTACAGCTTTAGGGTTAAAAATATCACAACCTATTGAATATACTGTATCAGTAGGATAAATAATTACACCGCCGTCCCGAAGGCACTCTACAACTGTATTTAACTTTCGTTGATTTGGGTTTTCAGAAAATAATTTAATCAACATATCGTATTTATTATTTGTGATTTGTCAGATAATTAATATGAATCGCTTTGATTATCTAAACGTACAGAATAAGAAAATGTTACCTTTGCAAATTGAATTTGTACATAAATCTCTATGCGAAATATACATCTAAATAGGCTTGTTGTTGCCAGCATTATCATATTTACTTTCTGCTTCCCATCCTTAACAGAAGCTAATACCAGGCAAAACCTGCACCAGGTTCACACTTTTGAAAAAGATATTCATTTTAAACCTCACCCTGCAAGGCAATTAGTTTACACTAATGAATACCTGCAAAAGATATCAGAAGCTGCCGGAAAATTAAGAGTATATACAACCTACAGAATAAAAACAAATATCTATTCTTCAATAGTTAGCATAAATAATGAAAAAATAAGAATAATTATTACTCTGCAAAAACCTGTAATTGCAGGCGAAAAAAAGTATTATGATTTTTCACTTAAAAATCATTTAATACCTGATATTTATTCCGGAAATATCATTGTAGAAAACAATATCAGAAAAAGGCTTTTCAGTTATAATTTTTTTATTGATGATGCAACATCTTTCCCTTTAACGGTTATTGATACCACTGTCGCTGTTACAGACTTCGATAAAGAAATTAAAGCCCGCATAAGATCTGTTGAAAAAGAGTACTCCGAAAAACATTATTATGGATTTATGGAGTATATTTCAATGCTGGATGATTATTATGAGGCTGTAACATCACTAAAAAAATCAAAAGAGGTATTAGAAAAAATATATCCATACAATTTGGAGTCATTAATTCTTGATGAATTTATGCTTTGTGAAGTTGAAAGTATAATTGGAGATATTGATAATAAAAACTTTTTTACTATTGAAAGTATTGCCGGTAATGATGTAAAAAATGTATTGGAAAACTTTGATAAGGTTCGGGAGAAAACAATTGATATTCGGAAAAAATTTAATAAAGCAATCTCTTCCATTGATAACAGATATTATGAAATGGCAAAAGAGGAAATGGATTCAGGCAGGGTAAATAATGCTGCAGAATTGCTTAATCGTGCTTTAAGGTATAACAGGTTTCATGTTCCTTCATTAATACAGGCAGGAAAAATTGAACTCTTAAATAACAATGTTGATTCGGCATTGTCGCTTTCAAATCATATATTAAACAATATATATCCGGCAGGAGAGTGGCTAAATAAATCATTAGTATATACGCAAACAGTATATGATTCGGCAATGGTTAATATAAGCCTATTATTAAATGATGAAAGATTTCCGGAAGCAAAAAGAGAGCTTGATAAGCTTAATAGTTTTTGCAATATTTCTTATCCGTTTGAATGTGATGAGAGGCTTATTATGAAAGCTATTGAAACCAGGCTTGGTGTATATAACTCATTTATTTCTGTTGCTCAGCGAGCGTTAGATATAGGAAACCTGTCATTTTGTGAAATGTATGCTTCCAGTGCATTAGAATATAAGGAGGAAAACAGTGAATACATAGGTAGTAAAAGAGAAGCCGAAAACTTGTTTTATAATATACTGAAAGAATACATTAACAAAGGTAATTCGAAAAGAGACCTGGCATCATACAGCAAATCCTTGCATTATTACAACAATGCAAAAAGGCTATGTAATAAGTATGATTTTTTAAACTGCC
>PWND01000006.1 GCA_003557965.1 Bacteroidales bacterium
CGATAAAAGCCTCCCTATAAATGGAGTTATTCTCAAAAAATAGAACTTGTAAAGTGATTTAAACGGTTGCTTTTCCGGCATTCCAAACTCAAGAATATATATTTTGCCGCCCGGCCGGAGTACTCTGAATACTTCTCTTAAGCCTTTGTCAGGGTTTTCAAAGTTTCTTATTCCAAATGCTATTGAGGCAGCATCAAAAGAGTTGTCATTAAAAGGAATTGATAAGCTGTCACCGCTTTGAAATGAAATAATGCCATCCAGCTTTCTTTTATAAGCTTTTTGTTTTGCAATAGCAAGCATGTTTTCGGAAATGTCAATTCCTGTAATGGTTTTTGGTTTTAGTTTTACCAACTCAAAAGCAAGGTCGCCGGTTCCGGTTGCAATATCAATAATGGTATCCGGTTTTTGAATTGCCATTTCTGCCCTTAGCTTTTTACGCCATTTTTTATCTATACCCATAGATAGAAAATGATTCAGAAAGTCATACTGGGGGGCAATGTTGTCAAACATTTCCCTTACGCTTTGTTTATTTGATATCTTTTCGGAAGTTTTTTGCATTATAGCATGCAACTCAATCTTTAAAAATTTTCAATGCTTCATCAAGTAGCTTTTCTTTGTTGATAGGAACAACTCCAACGTGTTCACACACTAAGCCCCCAGCCAAATTTGATAAAGCTGCAATTATTTCAGGTGGTTCGCCGGCAGCCAGGCACAAAGTGGCAACACTAATTACAGTATCTCCTGCTCCTGAAACATCTGCAATGTCTCTTTTGTGAGCAGGAATTACTTTGCCTGTATATTTGCCATTGCCGGCATTTTTGCTGTAAAATATCCCTTTTTCTGATAGTGTTGTAAGCACCATATTAACATTTAATTCTTCCTGAAGCTCCATAGATGCACTTTCTATCTGTTTGTCTTCCAGTAGGTTATCATCAAGCTTCATGCCCTCTTTGAGCTCTTTAAGGTTTGGTTTAAATAAACTGATATTTTTGTAAGCTCTGAAGTTTTTATTTTTTGGGTCAGCACTCACTGGTATCTCTTTCTCTGCAGCTTTTAAAACAACCTTTTCTATAAGTTCCGGAGATATTACACCTTTGTCGTAATCTTCAAAGATAATTGCAGATGGCTGATGCTTATCTATCAGGGTTTCAATTCTGTTATAAAGCATTTGACTTTCTTCTGCACTTAGTGCTCTCTCTGTTTCTTCATCAACCCTAAGCATATGCATTTTATTGCCAATAATTCTGAACTTTACCGTAGTAAGCCTGTCTTTACCTTTAATTATGCCGTCGCTGATAAGCTTTTGTTTATCCATAAGTGAGTAAAATAAATCACCCTTATCGTCACTTCCTGTAATACCGCACAAAATTGGGTTAGCACCCATAGCTTGTAAGTTAAGTGCAACATTGGCGGCACCACCAAGCCGGCTTTCACGTTTTTTTACCGATACAATTGGCACCGGTGCTTCTGGCGAAATTCTGCTAACTTTTCCCCATAAATACGAATCAATCATAACATCACCTATTACAATAATAGTTTGATTGTTAAATGAAGAAAAAAGCTTTTTAAGTTGTTGTTCGTTCATAATTTCTATTTTAGCATAGCAAGTCCTTGTTTGATGCGTTTTACAGCCTCAACTAATAGTTCATTTGATGTTGCATAAGAAAACCTAATACATTCAGGTGAGCCAAAAGCACTTCCTGCTACCATGGCAACGTGAACCTTGTTTAGCAAATACATGCAGAGGTCTTCAGATGTTTCTATCTTAATGTCTCCGTCAGTTTTTCCAAAGTACTCCGCCACATCCATGAAAATATAAAATGCTCCTTTAGGCTTGTTGGTTTTAATGCCGGGAATATCTTTCATCAGTCCAAGCACAAGGTCGCGTCTTTCTCTGAATTTGTCAAGCATTGGTTTGATATCATCAGCTTTCATTTCCATAGCTTCAATAGTAGCTCTTTGAGCAATGCTGCACGTTGCAGAGGTGAATTGTCCTTGTAGCTTGGTGCAGGCTTTTGCAATATCCAGGTTGGAAGCAGAATAACCAAGCCTCCAGCCTGTCATGGCATAGCCTTTAGATAATCCATTTATTACTATTACCCGGTCTTTTATGGAGTCAATTTGAGCTATAGAGTAATGCTTGCCTTCAAAATTTATATATTCATAAATTTCATCCGACAAAATATAAACATGCGGATTCTTATTAAAAACCTCTGCGAGTGCTTCCAGCTCTTCTTTAGTATAAACAGAGCCGCTGGGATTGCATGGGCTTGAAAACATAAATAGTTTTGACTTAGGAGTAATGGCTTTTTCAAGCTGCTTCGGCGTTATCTTAAAATCATTGCTGATATCCGAATCAATATATACTTCTTTTGCTTCAGCCATCTTTACAATCTGGCGATAACTTACCCAATATGGTTTCGGGATAATAACCTCTTCGCCGGGATTAACCATGCAAAGAACGGTATTTGCTATTGCTTGCTTGCCACCTGTGGTAAGAACAATATGCTCCGGAGTGTAATCAAGGTTGTTGTCGCGCTTTAATTTCTTTGATACCGCCAAACGCACGTCTTTATAGCCATTTACCGGAGTGTAAAACGTATAATTGTCGTCAATAGCTTTTTTTGCTGCGTTTTTAATACGCTCAGGAGTGTTAAAATCAGGTTCCCCAAGGCTTAAATTAATAACATCAAAACCCTGCTCCTTTAATTCTCTGCTCTTTTTTGCCATAGCCAGTGTTTCCGACTCGCCTAAAAGATTGATTCGATTTGATAATTTTGTCATAATTTTATATATATTAGTTTGTTATAATAAAGCCCGGCATTAATGTACTTAACCCAGGTAGTTTTTCAGCAAAAATCAGATTCGCTTTTTGTTTTTCCAGAACGAAAAGAGCAAAATTAGCAAAATAGTCGGAGATTATTTACTTTTGCATTATTAAAAACTATTGAAACTTATATTTGATACATGGATAACTTTTTAATCGTATTGGCAATAATTCTTGCAGCAGGAGTAGTTTTTGCAACAGCCTATTTTCTGTTAAAAGAATTTTTTAATAATGAGCTAAAAACCCGTCAATTAAAATTAATTGAAGAAAAACAAAAAGTATCGCTGCCTGTCAGGCTGCAGGCATACGAGCGGATTGTCCTGCTACTTGAAAGAATGTCGCCGGCAAATTTAGTTATTAGAGTACACAAAAAAGGAATTTCTTCCATACAGTTTCAGCAATTGCTTATTCAGGCTATACGCGAAGAGTACGATCATAACCTGTCTCAGCAACTATATATCTCTGATAAATCATGGGATATGGTAAGAAATGCTAAAGAAGAAATGATAAGGCAAATAAATACTTCAGCGGGACAGCTTAAAGAAGATGCAAGTTCAACAGAACTTAGTAAAAAACTGCTGGATATGAGTGTTGAAAAGCTTGCAACAAAAAAAGCATTGGTTTTTGTTAAAGCAGAAGCCAGAAAGTTATTTTAAAAACAGTGTTTAATTATGAAAATTACATTAAATAATAAAGAAGAAGAAATTAAAGACGTTGATCAATTAACTGTTCAGGAGCTTCTTGATAAAAAGAGCTTTACATTTAAATTTTTAGTAGTAAAAATAAATGATAAAGTTGTGAAACCTGGTGATTATAAAAAAGCTACTATTAAAAACAATGACAAAGTAAGCGTTATTCACCTTATTAGTGGCGGCTAAAATATTATATTGCTGAATTTAAATGTAATATGCCAATCAAGCTGTCATAAATATCACCCGGTTTCCTATGATAAACATAAACAGTGTAATCATTTTCAGTATCTGAGTGATTGCCCTCAGCTCTGAATGTTTCGCCCTTGCTTTTGCCATCTTCCAGAAATACATACATATAGTTATAAAAACCCTGCTTTAAAAGCAGGCTCAAATGATATTCATTGTCTCTGAAAGAGTACTTCATCCTGTTTTCTGATGTGTAATTCCAGTCGGTTAGTTCACCCGTTATATAAAAATTTCCGTGAGCTTCAGGTATTCTATAGTCTAAGCTGAAGTGAACGTAAGCATAATCAGCATCAACGTGAGGGTCAAAGCCTTCTCTGTTTTCGACAATAAACTTACCGTTTAAATCTTCCCTAAAAGTATATCTCCTTGCAGACCTGCGTTGGTCTCTTATTAAAATTACTTCATACCCATCATGTGTGCTAACTATTTCCTTGACCCTTTCAGACCTGTAACGCAAGCTTCTGGTATCAAAATCCCTGAATTCATTCCCGCCGTCAAACAGATTCTTATCTTCATATTCGTATATAAGCTTGTTGCCCATCACAAGGCTGGGTTTTAAGTCCCAAACGATGTTATCTGTCCTGCCGTTTTGCTTAATGCTTACTCTTACATCCCTGTATGGATTGCTTATTCTGTAATTACCGGCATTAATAACAAAATTAATCTCCTGCATTTCATCTCTTTTTGCTACTCGTGTTGCTTTGCTAACATGCCCTTCTAATGATACCAACTGCTCATACACTTTGAATTTTCTTGTGAGCACTACCTGGTCAGGATCGCCATTTAAGTAAACTTTTAAAATGTAATTGCCGCTAACCCTTGGACGCATATTGTTATTCGGAAATTCTAACTTATAATGTGTGTAATCAATAATGGTGTTTACCGAAAACCTGTAATTACGTATTTGGTCATCATAAAATCCATCAATGTAATCATAATTATTTAGGTTTGATGGCTGCCAATCAGCATTGCAGTGTATTATGGTGTAATGATAGTCTTTGTAATCAGCGTCCATATCATCAAATCTGAGAATAAGTGTTTCACCGGAATTATTCTTGATTAACGGTGGAGCCATATCAAAGCCTTTTTTATGAAATAATACCGTTTTAATGTTATCAGAATAAACAAAGTCTCCATATCTTAAAAATTTATCCTGAAAATAATCATACGAGGGGGGCTGGCCGTTATCTTGTTGATAGCCTGAAAGGCTTGGTGCATTTAATGCATTGGCTGATACAGCCAATAATGAAAACGAAAAAAATAAAAAATAAGCAAAAAAGTATTGCAATACTTTATAAATTTTTAATTTTGACAAAAGACTTTTCATGTGTTAAAATTTTAATAAATAATATGCAAAAAACTGCATGAATGGTTGTTTTTATGTGTTGGCACAAGTTGATATGCCGGAATAATAATGATTTATTTTTATTGTAGTTATTGAATAATAGCATTATGGTTCATTAATGATAATGTAAAACCGGAAAAAATATTTTAAAGATATAAAAATATCTATAATTTTGCTTTAGCAAAGAAAGTTCTTGAAATAAAAACAATCATATTAATGATGTCAAAAGTAATTAAATTACGAAAAGGCTTAAATATCCCCCTGGCTGGTGAGGCAGAAAGGATACTTACAACTTCTCCCCGGGCTGATATGTATGCTATTAAGCCCCCTGATTTTCATGGATTAACACCAAAGATGTTAATTAAAGAAG
>PWND01000053.1 GCA_003557965.1 Bacteroidales bacterium
CATTTGAATTACCCCCTCTACCTTTTGCCAATGATGCTTTAGAACCGCATATATCGAAAAAAACCATAGAGTTTCATTATGGAAAACATCACCAGGCATATGTTAATAAATTAAATGAGCTTATTAAGGGTACCGATTTTGAAAAAGCTACTCTTGAAGATATTATAATAAAGTCGAGCGGAGCTGTTTTTAATAATGCTGCACAAATCTGGAATCATACTTTTTATTGGAACAGCTTAAGCCCAATGGGAGGCGGCAAGCCTGAAGGCAAGCTCTTGACTGCAATTAATGATAGTTTTGGATCATTCGAAAAATTCAAAGAAGAGTTTACAATTGCCGCAGCTACTTTATTTGGCAGTGGCTGGGCATGGCTGTCAGCAGATGATAAAGGAAAGCTTGTTATTACACAGGAAAGCAACGCCGGAAATCCTTTAACAAGCGGGCTTAAACCTTTATTAACCTGTGATGTTTGGGAACATGCTTATTACCTCGACTATCAAAACCGTCGCCCTGACTATATTTCATCTTTCTGGAATATTATTGACTGGAAAAAGGTAGATGATTTAATTTAGTGGATTATCGTAATCCTATTTCAAAATTGAATCTTAATATAGGATTTTGGAAGTAAACTCTGCTTTGCGTATTAAAATTATATAAAACCATCAGGTTAAAAAACGCATTTCTTCCTACCTGAACCCTGTATCCGGGGCCAACAAGGTAGTTGTATTCCCATTCCCTGTAAATTCCGTGTTCTTGTAAATCGCGAGATTGTATATTTAGTAACTCTATTTCGCCATGGGCAAAAAACCTGTTAACTATTAATACCCTAGAAAATACACTTGTGCCATATATGTGGGTACTGAATGATGCAGCAAATGACCTGTCATTATAATATTGATAGGTTCCTCCTACCCCAGCCATAAATCGGTTTGAAATCCTGTAACCGAAGGAAGGTGATACAACTACTGTTGTTTCAAAACTTGAAAATGACAACCCGGCAGATAAACCAACAAAAAACCTTTCTCTAACAGGAATATCCCTGACATTACGATCCTCATCAAACGCATAAAGGTTTGTTGAAAATAAGAACACAAAAAATAAAATGAATAATAACCGCAACATTTCTGAAAAGATTATTTCTTAAAGTATAAACCCTTCATCATTTTTGATTCAAACTTAGTTCCAACCGGCAAGTAGCTGATATTTTCATGTGCACCAATAAGCAACATACCATCCTGAAATAAGCTTTCATGAAACAAAGAAACTACTTTATTTTGAAGCTCAGTATTGAAATAAATAATAACATTCCTGCATAAGATTAAATCAAATTTATAAAAAATCCCGCCCTCGGTTAAGTTGTGATACTTAAATGTTACTTTATCTCTGAGAAACTCTTTTATCATAAAGGATTTTTTAGCTTTATCAATCTCAAAATACTTATCGTAAGGGACATCTATAGTTTCTTCAAAGTTTAATGGGTTTGTTTTAATAACTTTGTCAAAGTTGTCAAAGTATGCATGATGCAGCCGGCTATTAAATATGCCGTTTTTCGCCCTGTTTAGAATTTCCGTATTTATGTCAGTTGCGAAAACTTTAGCATTAAACAGCATATCCATTTCATTAAGCAGAATCAACATTGAATAAACTTCTTCCCCACTTGAACAGCCAGCATGCCAAATGTTTATATTCGTTTTATTCTTCAGCTTGGGTAATACATTTCGCCTTAAATTAAGCCATACATCAGGGTCGCGAAAAAGTTCCGTTGTATTCACGGTAATGTCATTCACAAACTTTTGCAACAGGTCTTTATCGGCTTTAATCTTCTTAATTAATTCATCAATAGAGCCCGCTCCGTACGTTACCAATACATGTTCAATCCTTCTTCTGAAAGATTGCTCAGCATATTCACTAAAATCAAAATCATATAATCGCTTTACTTCAAAAACGAGCCTCGCTATGTCTTCTTTTGTAATGCTTACTTGAACTGCCATTATATAATTGTTATAAAAACAGGGTATGAATTAATATTCGAAACCGCAATATAGTAAATATATTTTAATGTAATTATCCTTTTTGCTTTATTTTTTTAATAATATAATGTTTTCTTTAGCAAAGAAATTTTTTGTTTTTTTATTAGCCTGTATTTCAGTGACGAAGACTGATTGTTAAAGATTCTGCCAATGATTTAGCTTTTAACAGGCATTCTTTGTATTCCTTTTCAGGATCAGACCCAACAGTAATAGCACTTCCGGCCATAAAACTAATATATGGCTTTTTTTCGTTGTATAAAATTGACCTGATAACCACATTAAAGTCAAAGTCCTTTGCAGGGTTTATATACCCAACTGCACCGCTATATAAACCGCGCATTGTGTCTTCATATTTTTCAATATATTCCATTGCTTTAATTTTTGGGGCTCCTGTCATTGACCCCATAGGAAATGTGGTTTTTATTACTTCTGTAAAGTGCTGTTTTTCGTCAAGCTCACTGGTAATAGTTGAGATCATTTGGCTAACTTTTGGAAAACTATATATCCCAAATAGCTCAGGAACTTTAACTGAATCTTTTTTTGCTGTTATTGAAAGATCATTTCTCACAAGGTCAACTATCATAACATTTTCACTGCGCTCTTTTGGATCATCATATAATAATTGCCTTAACTTCATATCTTCAGCTTTCGTTTTTCCGCGCTTGATTGTACCCTTAATGGGCTGCGATATGAGTTTCCTGCCTTTCTTCTTTAAATACCTTTCAGGGCTTGAACAAACCAGGTATTTATCCTCCAGCCTGAAAAAAGCAGCAAAAGGGGAAGGAGACTTTTCATTTAAAAACCTGAAACACGTTAGTGGGTCAATTACTGCATTATCATTATAAAACTCAATGCAGTAATTCATCTCATATATATCACCTTTTTTAATATGCTCTTTTATTTCTTTTACAGTTTTAATATACTTTTCTTTATTTACCCTTGATTTTATTTTTAAATCATTACTGATTGGGTTTTCTTTATTTTTTGTTTTAAAGCCATTTATTTCACTAAATATTTTTTCATGATTTAAATCGTTGTCTTTTATGTCAATTTCTACTTTGTTATTTTTAAAAATAAAAATTATTGCAGGCCTGAAAAAATACAGCAATGGCATATTAATATTATCAATATTGCTTGATTTTAAGTTTTCGAGTTGGTTTTTCAAGTCGTACGAAAGAAATCCAAAAACCCAGTCGTTTGTGTTGTCAACAAAGTTTTTTAACAATTCAAAAGCATTTGTATCATTGTTTTGCACACATACCGAACTGTATTCGCCAGCTGCAAATATTTGTTGATAGTCACCGTAAATATCGTAAGAATAATTATTGGAATTCAGGAAGCACTGCGTTTTGAATAAAGGTTGAGCCCATTCCAGTAATTTCTGCTGGAACTCTTGAGTGGAATGTATATGAAACGACTTTACACTTTTTTGTTTTGGCATGATGTGTTTGCCAGATATAATACAAAAGAAAAAACAATACAGGCACTATTTTCCGGTATTTATCCTGTATAAATAGTGCCTGTGTTATATTATTATTCTATTTCCCATGTATCTCCACTGTTTAACAAGTCGTCAGCAGAGTTTATTGTGGATTTTTGTTTAGCTCTTTTAATTTGAGTTTCAAACAATTGATCATACGTATTTGTTTTTGCAGACCTAATAACACCCATAGCAATAGGGAACTCAGGTGGTGCCATTCTGCCGAGCATTCTGTGAATACCGGGGTCGGTATTAAACTGGTTATGTACAAGAATGTCATCTAAAGTAACACCGTTTTCACCTATTGTAACAACTTTCAGCCTGGTTCCGTCAAGCACAATGCCTTTGTTTTTGTTTTTGCCAAAAATCATCGGTTGACCATTTTTAAGAATTAGCTGGCGATCAGCTTTAATATCCCTGGCAACAACGTCGTTATGAACTTTATCGGCGAAGATTATACAGTTTTGCAATATTTCAACAATAGAAGTCCCGTCATGTAAAGAAGCTTCATACATAACCTCTGTCATAAGGCTAACGTTATTGTCCGGCACCCTGGCAAAGAACGTTCCCTGTGCACCCAGCACCAATCCGGCAGTAACAAAAGGGTGCTCAATTGTTCCATGTGGCGATGTTTTAGTAACTGCGCCCATGGGTGTAGTTGGAGAATATTGCCCTTTTGTTAAGCCATAAATTTGATTATTAAATAACATTACATTCAGGCCAACGTTTCTTCTAATTGTATGAATGAAGTGATTGCCTCCAATAGCCATTGAGTCACCATCGCCGGTAGCTACCCATACGCTTAGGTTTGGATTAGCCAATTTTACACCGGTAGCAATAGCAAGTGCCCTGCCGTGGATTCCATGAAACCCGTACGTATTAACGTAATATGGGAAACGTGAAGAACAACCAATACCGGAAACAAAAACAAAATTTTCTTTCTTATATCCAATGTCCGGGAATATTTTTCCTACTGCGGCAAGAATGGCATGTGCGCCACATCCTGGGCACCATTTTACCATCTGGTCACTAAGAAAATCTTCTTTAGTTAAAGCTACTGGTGATTTTTCTACTATATTTCTTTCTATCATGATACTATTCTTTTATCAGTTTTGTAAACACTTCAGTGAGTTCATTAAGATGAAATGGCAAACCCTGAACTTTATTGTACTGATGGTACACAAATTCAGGATATGTTGCTCTCAAATATTGGACAAATTGTCCCATGTTTAATTCACACACTATTATCTTTTTAAACCTTGACAAAATATCTTTTGTGTTTTTCGGAAGAGGTTTGATATAGTTAAAATGAGCAAGGCTTATTTTGTGCCCTGCGTCTTGCATCTTATAAACAGTAGATTTCAGGGCTCCTTCTGTGCCGCCCCATCCAACAACCAGCAAATCTCCTTCTTCTTCTCCAATAACTTCCTGCTCCGGAATATAATTTGCTATGCGGTTAACTTTTTCCTCTCTAATATCAACCATTAGTTGATGATTCTGCGGGTCAGTAGAAACAATACCATCAACATTGGTTTTTTCCAAACCGCCAATTCTGTGTCTTAATCCTTCTGTTCCGGGTATTGCCCATTTTCTGGCTAAAGTAGTTTCATCCCTCTTATAAGGTTTATAATCCTTATCATTAGGTTCTGCAAGGCGAGGTTTAATCTCCGGAAGGTCCTTTACTTTAGGAATTTTTAATAATTCAGAACCAAATCCAAGGTATCCTTCTGTAAGAAGAATAACAGGCGTCATGTGTTCCAGGCTTATTTTTGCAGCATTATATGCATATTGAAAGCAGTTAGCAGCACTTGATGCTGCAATAATAACCATAGGGCATTCGCCATTTCTTCCGTATAGTGCTTGCAACAAGTCACTTTGTTCACTTTTTGTAGGCATCCCGGTTGACGGGCCGGCTCTTTGAACATTCACAACTACAAGAGGTAATTCAGTCATAACGGCCAAGCCCA
>PWND01000079.1 GCA_003557965.1 Bacteroidales bacterium
TTACCAAAGTACATGCTATATGCGTAAAATGTGGCGACCTGGCACAATTCTCGCATCGTACAATAAAAGATGAAAGCCTTATCGTACTCGGAGAAACTGAGAGCTACAGACCATTATGCCGCAGTTGCTACATAAATGTAACCAAGAAAAATAAAGAATAAAATGAAATCCTACTCTGCTTTATGTTTTTAGCTCCTCCGCGAAGACCGGGTATGTTTTACATGGTATTTTATACCATTACCAAGACCGAAATCTTTTATCAGAAGCCATTATTTTGAAGCCATTTTTTAAAAAGAGACAAAAAAAGCCTTCACCCAACACAAATCGAACCTGTTAAAGTGATAAGTAAAATCATACCATAAAAGGTCTCACATCTTAGCCTTTTAATTACCAATTCTTACGGGCATTTTAACGAACAATGATCTTCACCCTTTTATAGCCGGATATGAAATGTCTTACCTCTGAAAATATCCGTTTACATAACACCAGCGATTATGTATATTAAAATTATTATGCAATTAATGTGCATTTTTAAGCATGAAAGAACGCAATCAGCTAACTATAAGCCAATTGCGTTTCACCCTTGCGGTCCGGACGAGACTCCAAACCTCTTAACATACTAAAATTTGCAAACTAAACAATAGCACGATAAAACCTTTATTATTAACACGTTTTAGAGCTTTTTTAAAAAATAATTTGTTTGTTTTGATTAATTATTTTTATATTTGTTAAGCAAAAGTCGGACTATTTTCGGACTATTTTTTTATCAAATTATTAAGAATATGCCTAATATAAAATTCATTGTTAAATCAAAATCTGATAAAAAGTTAGCACAAATATTTTGCCGTTTTTATCACGGCAAGCAATATGATTTTTTTGTTCAAACCGGATATTACGTTTATCCTCATCACTGGAATAACAAGAAAGAAAAAGTCAAGGATGTGGTAGAGGCAATGAACTACAAAGATGATCTTAACAACAAACTTAGAAACCTTAAGAATTATCTTGAAAATGCAGTATCCACATCAGATGAAACAATAAATAAAGAGTGGCTGACGCGTCAGATAAGACTGTTTAAAAAACCAAAGAAAGAGGGAACGTCTGAAATAACTTTGTTTTCGTTCATCAGTGACTTTATTGATAAAGCCCCAGGCAGACCAACATTAAAAACAGGCATTCCCCCATCATATAAGCGAATAAAAGAATACGAAAATACATTGTGTTATTTGCAAGATTTTGCAAACCGGAAGAAAAGAAAAGTTGACTTTGATACTATTACGCTTGATTTCTACCAGGACTTTCTTGAATATTTGCAAAAAGACAGGAACCTATCCCAGAATTATATTGGGAAAAAAATCAGAACCTTAAAAGTATTCCTTAACGCAGCCACTGATGCCGGGGTAAACAATAATAACCAGTTTAAAAGCCACAGGTTTAAAACTATTTCAGAAGAGACTAAAAGTATATACCTCAACGAGAATGAGCTGCAGTGTATTGCAGACCTTGACCTTTCCAAAAACTGCAAGTTAGACAAGGTTAGAGATTTGTTTTTGATCGGTTGTTGGACCGGTCAAAGATATTGTGACTGGAATCAGGTAAAAAAGCAAAATATAAAAGATGGGTTTTTGGAGGTCAAACAGGAAAAAACCGGGCATCCGGTTGTTATACCACTTCACCCTGTTGTTGAAAAGATAATGAAAAAGTATGACTATCAATTACCCAAGCTTATTTCCAATCAAAAGTTCAATGATTATTTAGAAGATGTAGTTAAAGATGAAAAAGTAGGGCTAACCGATTTAGTTGAAAAAACAATGACCAAAGGCGGAGTTAAACAAACAACACAATATAAAAAATGGGAGCTTGTAAAAACCCATACAGCAAGACGGTCTTTTGCCACAAACCTGTATAAACGAAAAGTACCTACAATAACCATTATGGCTGTTACTGGGCATAAAACCGAAAAATCGTTCCTTAAATATATTAAGGTAACTCCCACGGAACATGCAGAAATGATAAGGGAAGTATGGAGAGAAAAGCCGTTTGTTTAATCATTGAGAAAATTTAAATACTACCAACAACACCTGTTTACGATTTACGGCACAAAAGGGTATAAAAACGATTATTTTGACAGGATCATTTTTGATGGATACCTGGCAACATCAATGCTACCTTCCTTATTATCGAATTTGATATATTACAACGAAAACGCACATCAGCATACTTGCTCCCAAAAACCTTAACGGCATCAATTAAGCATGTTTAAAATTATTTTAATTGATTTTTTAAATTTATATCTTTTTATATTATGTTTGTTGGAAAGTTTAAAAAAAAGCTTCATAACAAAATATAGCCAATTCTGCTATATAGTCGTTGTATGCCATGCTGAAAAAGCCGACCACAAAAATAAGCACATTTGGTGTTTGCCGACACACAGGCAATCACTGAAAAGGCAAAAGAGCTATTTTTTACCAACGCACTAAAGAACATAAAATGAATAGTCATCAATTCGCATCATATAAGTCAGGAACATTTTCCATTGATGTATCAAATTTTGAATTTGAAGATGAATTTGTAGCTAAGTCTGATATTCCAGCATTTGTTCATGAATACTGCCATTATATTCAGGACATTACAACAATATCTTCAATTTTTGGATTTTCCCTTTGGATGCGAGATGTTGTGGCATTAACTCATGTATTCTCAAAAGGTGAAAACAAAAAAATTACCATACCATTATCTAGAGATTCTTACGGTGAAACAATAAACAAGCATCGAAAATTCTACAATTTATATTGTGGTGATCCAGATGACGTATTTGATTTAAATCTGACTGAACTCAAATATGAAAGAACCATCTCTGATTTAAAAGATATTTCGCTTGATGGACAAAACAGAAAACTTATGATTAATAAAATTCAGTTTTCTAACCCAGATAAGCAAATTCATTTCGGTCTGATAGCACTACAAGAAATTCATGCATTCTACGCTCAATGTTTGGCTGAGCAAAGGTTAGAAGGCACTGAGTTCAATATTAAGACTGAAAGTCTCCCTTCATTTCCATATAAGATTGGAGATTTTCTCTTTAGTGAATTCAATATTTCAATTGACTTAATTTCAAAATATGTATTAGTGGAGCTGTGCCTTGACACTGTACAAGCGCCAAGTGTCTTTTTGCAAGTACTTGAACAGCTTCGAGATAAAACAATTCACTTTTCGAAGGAAACATTAGAATTATTAAGAAGGTCGGTTATTGAAAGTGATAGTTCAATTTCTTGGAGCAAAGAAGATGCCCTTAAACAAATAATACCTGATCTAAAACAATGGTCGAAAGACTCATCAAGAAAATATTTATCACAAGCACTGAAATGGTATCTAGACAAAATACAGCTTGGATTAAACATGAAAAAGATTTCTGATACAATCTTTACATCAGGATTTTACGGAGATTGGAATGCTCTTGCTGCATTACAAAAAATAATGCCACCACCAGTCTACTTAGACAATGGTATAATGAAGAAAAACTATAGTCGATTCCCTGACAATACTGATTTGGAAGACGAATTCGAAAAGTCCTTCGAAGCAGCAAGTACGATTTGGTCACACAGGATTTTATACGATCTTCTTGTATCTGAAACAGTTGATTCGATAAATAAAAAATGTAAGTGTCCTCTTTTTGAAGGATGTACAATAAAGAAGGTTGTTGGGGATGAATACACCTGCGCAACTGCACCTTGGGAAATAATGAAAAATAATAAAAATATAGTCTGTCAATATGGAATGGCATCACATTCATTTGGTTTGTGGCAAAATTCAATAGAAATAGAAATCGAATAAAATGAATCTCATTGAAAAACATATAAGAAAGACAGAAAAACTAATACGTGCCATTGATAATGCAACAATAGCAGATTGGCTGCTAAATGAAGGTTATTTCCCCGAGCAGTATGTTTTGCCGCCAACATTTAGAGTTGATAGTTTTCAATTAGCTGACAATCCGAAAAATGCTAATATAGATGATCTTGCACGCAGAGAAGTTTTATCCATTTCCTATCCAAAGACACTTCTAACATCAAGAGAATTTGGCATCCAACATCCTTCAAATTACCATGACATTGTCTTGAACCTCATAAATAATTGGGATGATATCCTCAATATTCTCTTCAATAAGAAAAACAAGATTTACTCTTATAGCTTTCCTATTCCAATTAATGCTAGAGATGAAGGAAATCTAAGTCCTCTAAGATCGGGAAGAATGATTTATGAGTGGATAGCAATGGCAGAGAAAGATTTAGTCGCTGAAGCACATAGATATAATTTCATTGTAAGGTCGGACATCACTAATTACTATAACTCTGTTTATACTCATGGCATAGCATGGGCAATACACGGTCAAGAAGAAGCATTTGCAGACAAAGAGAACAATCTATTCGGTAATAAAATTGATCGCTTGGTTCAATATGCCAACAAAGGAAAAACTAATGGCTTGCCTGTTGGTTCCGCCTTAAGTGATCTAATTTCAGAAATCATTCTTTCTGTTATCGACTTAAATGTTTCAAAAAAGGTAGATAAAGATGGTATTGATTTTTTAGCTACTCGTTTTAAAGATGACTATCGAATTTTATGTCATAGCAAAGAACAGGGTGAAAAAATATTAAAGTACTTAGCAGATGAATTAAGACAATTCAATCTTGCAATAAATGAGAACAAAACCATAATCCTTGACTTACCTTCAGGATTATACAGACACCATGACAGAGCATACCATCCGTTTTCACTTCGAGCAATCGAAGAAATAGATTTTAAGACATTTGAGTTGACTTTACTTAAAGCCATGGATATTCACATAGAATATCCAGGCACAAGCATATTAGAAAAGTTCTTTAGTGAGTTATACCGCGACAATCACGACCTTAAAATTAAATTTAGTAATGAACCTAATTCACGTAGAAAACAGATACTGAAAACCTTAAGTATCTTGATGCTTCTTAAGAGAGAATCAGAGAAAATATTATGTCACGTATTGGCCGTAATTGAGTTGATCTATATCAAATATAGAAAAGAGTTTGATCTAAAATCGCCATTAAAAGAACTAGTTTTTTCAGAAATAATAAAGGCGTCACAGAAAAATTCTGTTTTTGAATTAGTATGGCTAGTATTTTACTCAAGGTACATTGGACTTGGCATCACTAATTTCAGTGAAATAATTTCAGAGAAGAATCTTGACAATATGTTTTTAAAATCAATGGTGACAAGTCAACAAAAAGTATTTAATGATTCAGAAATAACCCTGTTTCGTAAACCAAAAGATTGTAAGGACATGACATTGGCTAAAAGACTAGTGTGATGTCAACAATATTTTGACGTATTAAAAATATTTTGTATCTTTGCCAAAAAAACGCCATGGTAAAATACAAAGTAACTTTAACAAAAGAAGAAAGAGAAGAATTAATTGCCAATACGAGAA
>PWND01000048.1 GCA_003557965.1 Bacteroidales bacterium
AAATATGGACTAGTTCATTTTTAAAAGCTTAGTTAGCTACTGCATTTTCAAAACTATATTTTTCGTAAAAACGAACTTTAAAAAATTAATATTTATGAAAAAATTTATTAAAAAAGTTCAACCATTATTATATGTTTTATTGTTTCTATTCTTTACAGCTGAAACTAAGATGTTATTAGCAAATTCCTTTGAAATAATTGGAGAGGATACCAAGTTAATTAATGTAAAGGATTTTGGTGCTATAGGTGACGGGGTTACAGATGACACAGGAGCAATAAATGCTGCTGTTGCTGAAACTATAAACGGTTTGGTCCGGTTTCCCCGTGGCATCTACCGTATAACAGAAACAATTGACATTTTTTTAGCTGAAAACGGTCTTTTAGGTCTCTCAGGAACTGGTGCCAGCGCAAGAATAATCATGGAAGGAGAAGGCCCAGCTTTTCGTTTTGTTGGTTCTCATGAAGGAACAGCCAATCCGGCTTCCGTAAAGCCCGTAGTATGGGAAAAGGAGCGCATGCCTCTCATATATGATCTTGAAATAACCGGATCACATCCCAATGCTGATGGACTGGAGTTTCAATATACTCACATGCCTGTTGTCAATTCTGTACTAATACGGAACGTCCGGCATGGTATTTATTTAACTCACCGTAACCGTAATGTAATTATAAGTGATAGTCATATTTATGATTGCAGTGGAGTGGGTATTTACTTGGATTCAGTTAATTTGCATCAGATAAATATAAGCAATAGTCATATCAGCTACAATCGTCTTGGCGGGATCAAGATAATTAAGAGTGAAATACGGAATATTCAGATTACAGGTAATGACATAGAATATAACTGCATGACTCGATCAAGAACATCACCGGAGGGAGCAGTTTCAGCCGATATTTGGATCGACTGTTCTAAAGGTGGTAGCGTACGTGAAGGAACAATTTCCGGCAATACAATACAGGCACTACCAAGTCCGAATGGTGCCAATATCCGTTTTACAGGGTTTTCCGGCAATAATGAAAAGATTGGGCTATTATCTGTTACCGGAAATCATATAAGCAGCCAGATGGTAAACATTCATCTTGACCATACACATGGAATCAGTATAACGGGGAATACGTTTATTCGCGGATATGATCGTAATATCTTAATAGAAAACAGTCGCAATGTGATTGTCAATGCAAATGTATTTGATCATAATAAAGACTATGTTCCAAAAGGAGAAAAATATGCGCCTGGAGGAATCACTCTATCTGATTGTGATAATATTATCCTGTCTGACAATATTATAGATGGTGTTGAATATGAACCAGGAGGTGCTATTACTGTAAGTGACAGCAAAGAAATATCTCTAAGAGGTAATCATATAAGTAATCCAAAATATCGAGGTATACAGATTAATCGCAGCGGTAATGTTCGTGTAACAGATTGTCGTATTTACGAAAATGTCAGCATGCCAAAGATGCTTGGCTCGATAGAATTAAACGGAGCCTGTTCCGGTACAATAATACGTAACAACAGCATTATTCGTGGTAAGGAAGGAGACATTGTCAATCGTGCATCAGGTGTAATTATAAAAGGAAATATAACAGATGATCTGATCCCTGACAGATAATATAGCCCGAATAATGAGCAATACAGTCCCATTTAAAATAACTGAAAAAGGGAGCTATATAATAGTCCCTTCCTAAGGGTAATAACTGATTATGGCAAGCTATCAATCGTTCTCCGGGATAATTGGAAGAAGATATCTCTGCAAGATTTTGCTTGTCAAACAAAGATAACTGCAAGTCACCCTGATTGACCAGGTCCCTGATTGCATCAAAGCGCAGGCAGGAAATCTACCCGATTCCCGGATGCTCCTTCAGATGATCAATTTGCGTTTGGGCAAGCATTCCCCTGTCACCTGCCAACACAATACGTTTCAATCCAAACCGGCCAATAAGTTTATCGCAGAGTTACCGGTATAACACAGCATCAGTTCACGTTATCACTTAATCTTCAGTAAGGCCGTTAAAAAAAGTTAATAAAATTATGTTGTTCTATTAAAAATATTTTTACTTTTGTATAAATTGCTACCCGATTCATCTATGGAATCACCCAATGATGAAAATAAATTGCTGAAGGGCCTTCTGAAAGGGGATATCATAGCATTCGAATATTTATACAAAAAGCATAATAAAAGAATATATGCATTTTCATTAAGATACCTTAGAAATAAGGAAGATGCTGAAGGTGTGGCCCAGGAAGTCTTTTTAAAGCTATGGGAGAATTGTAAAAAACTCCATAAAAACAGCAATCTGAATGCATGGATATACACTGTCACCTTTAATGCTATAAAGAAGCGCTTCAGAAAACTCAGCACAGAAAAACGACACCTTGAAAACCATTCGGCATCAATAGAATCCGGAAGAGAAGAAATTTCCGAGGTTGAATATCACGATATGCTGGAAAAGGCAACTCAACTTATCGAAAAATTACCACCACAACAAAAAAGAGTTTTTCTTTTGAGGATTGAAAGAGAATTATCCTGCGATGAAATGGCAGAGAAACTCAATATCTCAAAAAAAACTGCTGAAAACCACCTTAACAGGGCCCGGTTATACATAAAAAAAGAAATGATCAAAAAAGGACTTCTTTAATCTTTCTTTTCTGCTGTATCAACTTTACACTGCCAACATTAAATCAATTAACATAAAAAACATTTAGACACCTGCCTATTTATCAGGAATCACTGTCCGGATTCATCAGGAATCAGTGTCCGTTTTGGTCAAGAATATGCAATTTAGACACCCACCTATTTATACTGAATACAAATAGCCATTCAACTGGGTATTTTGAAAGTTTTGCGGATTAATACTATATGGATGGAGCAGGAAAAGTGATTGTATCCATTCAGGTAAGGGTAGGTTTAATAGGTTAGGTTAATAATTCAGGAAGTTGCATTAAAGCTGCTTCCTGGATTATTCTACAATTTAGAATTCAATAAATAAATGAAAATAGATTATCAGACAATCAAGAGATATCTTGAGAATCAGGAAACAAAGGAAGACAGGGATAAAATTATCAGTTGGTTTCGTACTCCTGAAGCGGAAGAAGAACTAAGAGAAAAATCACGTATCTATTGGGATGCATTAACTCAAAAAGAGCAGGAGAAATTTGATGAATCCTTAATACTTGGAAGAATCTACAGGGAGATCAAACTTAAGGAAGCCGAAGAGCGGTCAAAATCCTACTTGAAATTAACCAAAATAGTAAACTTCTTCTCAAAGGTTGCTGCGGTTCTATTTATACCACTGCTAATATTTTTTCTAATAGAATATGATGTTATGAAGGGACGGCAGACAGATATTGCTTATATGGAAATTCATTGCCCGGTTGGAACTCGCACAAAGTTTTATTTACCCGACGGATCAACCGGCTGGCTTAATGGTGGTTCCTCTCTCAAATATCCCTTGGAATTCTATGGTAATTCAAGAAATGTTAACCTTAGCGGAGAAGCCTATTTTGATTTAAAGACAAACCCTGAAAAGCCTTTCGTGGTTTCAGGCGGGGATCTGAACATTATTGCCAAAGGAACTGCCTTTAATGTAAGCGCATGGAATGATGAACCAGAAATAAGAATTGTATTAACTGAAGGAAGCCTTGAGATTATTCAAAAAGATGAGGAAAGATCCATTGCTAAATTAAAACCGGGACAATTACTGCACTTTAATCCTGAGATAAAAGGAAGCTATGTAAAAAATGTTGATACAGAAAAATATGTATCATGGATTGAAGGGAAACTGGTCTTCCGTGATGATCCGTTAAGGGAAGTTGTTAGGCGGCTCAATCGCTGGTATAACGTGGATATCATAATAAAAGATGATATACTCCTTACATATGATTATGTAGCAACATTTGAGAACGAAACCCTTGACGAAGTACTTAAAATGCTTGCTTTATCAGCTCCTATCAAATATAAGGAATTACCCGGAAACCAACTTAATAATGGCAAATTTAAAAAAAGAAACTTAGAATTATATTATGAAAACTAAAAACCCCTGAATAACCCATTGTTTAACTAAAACCCAACATTTATGAAAAAAACCTGACAAAAAAGGGGAAGCGCTGGCACGCTACCCCCTGATTTAAAGTTTGTAACCCAATTTTCCTTAACAATTCAAATTACTAACTTAATCTTTGCAAATTTATGAAATTAAAACCAGATGCTACAGTACCTTTTAAAAGATTGTACTGTACCCAAATTGTGAAAATAATGAGAAATACTATCCTTCTTTTACTATTGAATGTATTTCACATATGTGCCATTGAATCTTACTCCCAGGAAATGGCATTGACCGTAAACTACGAAGATTTCTCGGTAAGAGACATTCTTGTCCAGATCGAGGAGCAGAGTGAATTTTACTTTTTGTACAATTCAAAACTTATCGATGTAAATAGAAAGACCTCGCTTAGAGTTGAAGATCAGAAAATTGACCAGATATTATCACTCTTGTTCAAAAACACAGGAGTGAATTACCTGGTATACGACAGACAGATTGTACTGTCTCCTGGTGAATTTTCAGATGCTTTAGCTCCAAATAACCCGGTTTCAGAGAAAACCTTGAAAATTACACAACAAATAGTTACAGGCAGGGTAACCGACAGCCAGACCGGAGAGACAATTCCCGGCGTATCTGTTTTTATTCAGGGTACAACCGTTGGTACAGTAACCGATTCAAATGGAGAATATATGCTTTCCGATGTTCCGGATGATGCCGTGCTGGTGTTTTCATATGTTGGAATGACTACCCGGCAAGTTCCGGTTGAGGGCAGAGATGGAATAAATGTAAATCTTGAGCCGGATCTGATAGGAATCGAGGAGGTAGTTGCTATAGGTTATGGTACTTTGCGGAAAAGTGATTTAACAGGTGCTGTTATCAGAGCAGACATAGAAACTTTCGCTGAATCACCCAACACAAACGTTTTGGAATCCTTAAAAGGAATTGTGCCCGGAATGGATGTGGGACAAATTGTACAGTCCGGTGAAGAGCCAAGTATGCTCATCAGAGGACAAAATACCCTGGCAGGATCAAATGCTCCTCTCGTTGTAGTTGACGGTGTTATTTTCCGTGGCAGTCTAAATGATTTAAATCCAAATGATATTGAATCAATCGATGTTCTTAAGGATGCAAGTGCTGCTGCTGTTTATGGATCACAAGCTACAAATGGGGTTATATTACTTACCACTACAAAAGAAGGTGGTGTAGACGGAAAACCTGTATTCTCTTATTCAGGTACTTACTCCCACAGCAGTCCAATAAAAGAACTTCGCCCGCCTGATATCGAAGGTTTTCATAAACAAACAGAAAGATCTATCATTCTCCAGAGCAGGACTGAAGAATCAGGTTATCTTGAACTAAACCCAGATTGGGAATTGTCCAATATTTTTTCTGTAAATGAAGAAGTTGAAGCTTACAGAG
>PWND01000154.1 GCA_003557965.1 Bacteroidales bacterium
ATCTAGCCTTGAGTTTCGGCTACGCAAAAATCAATCGGCTGCTTGGGCAGGTTGAATATTTGGTTGCCCGCCTCATGCTGCAATAACACATTACCAACTTGTGGCCCGTTACCATGCCCAATTACCAGGTCGTACCCGCTTTTTATTAACGGTACTAAATGCTGACAGGTGTCATATACATTTTGTTCCTGCTCATCAATTGTTCCAACTTGATCACCTCTAAGAAGTGCGTTACCTCCAAATGCAATTACTGATAATTTTTTCATATAATTTCTGATTTTTTGTTATTTAATTATTTACTTAAAATATTTCAATTTTATAAAAATGTATTCATGTATTACTTAATTCTAAGATGTATCTTTTACTTTGGTAAAAATAAAAGCCTTTCGAAAATTTCCGAAAATGAAATAATGATGGAAGCTAAATGCAAAAAAGGCTATAACTAATTTGGTATAGCAGATAAAGCTTCAAAAAATACCATCACTACCCAGTCGAAAAATTTCATAAAGGCTAAAGTGTTTTGTTTTAAGTAATTATGAAAAACTCTGAAGTGCAAATCTATAAAATTTAAATTAAAAACAGGCAAAATGTTTATTTTCTGTTTCATAAAAAAATCAAAAATGCTTGTTTCCCGGCATAAGAAATGCGATAACTTTTTATTTTATTAATTTTGTTATATGATTAGAATTAAGCTACGCTTATAATAAATAATAACAAACTTTAACTACAGAAAAACCCTTAACATTTGGCTACTTATTACCAAATAATAGACATTAGCCAGAACGCATCTCAGGATGATATTAAAAAAGCTTTCCGGAAAAAAGCAAAAAGATTACATCCTGATGTCAATAAGTCCAAAGGAGCTAAAGAAAAGTTTCAACAGCTTAATGAAGCTTACCAGGTACTAACAGACCCCAACAAAAGGCGGTTATATGACATTCGTCTTAGGCATGGGATTGTTGTTAAAAAAGTTTATTATCGCCCTGCTTCTACAAGGCCTGCATCCCCTGTGTATAAGGAAAGAGAAGCAAGATATGCTCAAAGAGAATCCGAAAGCTCGTCACCTTATGAAAAAATCGTTGACAGGGTTTTGTTTATTGTTTTATTAATAATTGGGTTATATGGCATTGGCTTTGGCATTTACAGAGTTTTTATAAATCCGCCGGATAATGATGATATTAACCCTGTTCATGGTTTAGTTTTAGGCCTGGTTTTTACAACGCTACTGTTATTTCTGAACTTATTTCTAAAGCAAGGAAAAAAGAAATAGAGCTGAAATGCTTGCTTCTCAAAGAGTGGGAATAATACATAAATTCTATAATTTTTGCTTTTACATTGCCTTTCGCAAGTTAAATTACATCTTTCCCTTTTCTGATAAGCCAAAGTGCTCCAACATTTTTATAAAACTCCATAATTGGCAGGCTTGTGGGTAGTACAGCATTAAAAAAGTTATACTTTCTCAAGTCATGATCAATAATTTGAGATTCTACTTCCTTATAGTATTTAGTTCCGGGCATTGGGGTAAGAATTGTATATCCGGCATAGGCTACTTTATGAGAACTTGCATAATCAGCCATTGCCTTGAAATCTTCTAAAGTATAATCTGTTGGTATTACATAATTTCCTCTTAGCATAATGCCGTTATTATGAAATAACTGTATTGCTTTGTCAATATAAGAAGCTGCTGAGTTTTTATTATACTTGTTGAGTTCAGCTTCCTTATATGATTCAAAACCACAAATTACAACTTTAAGGCCATTCCTGGCAAGTTTTTCAATAAGTTTGGGATTGTTAACGGCTACATCCGCCCTGATATCCATGATGTACTCTTTTTTGATTTTTTCTTCTTCAATTCTGCTAAACAGTTTATCAATAAAATCAACATCAACTATTGTGTTGGCGTCTGCAAACCTGACAATATCATAATCTATATGCTTTAATTCATCTACCAGGCTCTCAATACTTCTCATAAAATAATTGCCGTAGTTTTCATTCCATATAGAACAAAAAGTACACTTAAAAGGACAACCAATAGATGAGTACAGGTATGTTGTTGGTGAAGGTGCATTAGGAACCCTGTATGCTTCGCGCCACTTTTCTATCAATGACCTGTCAGGCATAAGAAAATTTTCATTAGTTATATCCCATGGTTTTTCTTTGCCTTTGGTTTTTTCAAACCTGCCATTTTCGTTTATATGTATTCCAGGAATGGTTTTAAATGAGATATTGTTTTCTTTTGCTTTAATAATGTCAAGCATTTTTTGACCTGCATGTCCCTGTATTGCAATATCAATTGACTCATCAAAGCAATCCTGAAGCCTTATTGTAACATATTGTCCTCCAATAACTGTTGTGATTTCAGGGTTGGTTTTTTTTACAGTCTTTAATATTGTAATTCCATAATATAATTCACTTGTAATAACAGTTGTGCCAACAATGTCCGGCTTGTGTTTATTAATAAGGTTCTCAACAAGAGTTTCCAGCCCGGGGCTGTCAGGATAAAGGTCGTACTCTGCTTTTGTATCAAATACAATTACTTCATAGTCTTTTATTGCTGCAGCTAAAGTTAGTAAGCCTAATGGAGGGCCTATAAGCTTTTTATGAATAAAAGGTTTTGCTTCTTTTGGTGCATTTTTTAATATACCATTATATGGAGAGCGTGGAGTATTTATTAATAAAACTTTCATCTTTACACTATAACATAAACATATCTATTACCAAATTTAATGCTTTAGGAAAATTATTTACAGCAAATGTGTTAAGCTCAAACCCTGCTATAAGCAATTTTCGAAAAGAGGTTTTATTGTAAATCAGTTGCTTAACCCTTTCATGCAATCTTCACAGATACAGTCATTATATTTTGCTTTCAGAATTTCAAGTTGCTCCTTGCTTAGTTTGTAATGCATGCACCAGCAATCAGTATTATGCACGCATTCAAAAGTACTTCCACAGGATGGACATATTTTTACTTTTGGGTTAATTGTTTTTTCAGCATTCATAATTTTAATATTTAAAACTACTTCCTCCAATAAATTCTCTTAGGATAGAAGTAGGAGGGATGTCATGAGGATCTATAGGATTAAATAACGTTAAAATCCTGTTTAGCTTTTTAACCTGTTCTTTTATATGTTCATTTTCTGCATTTTCCGGATTTAAAATTTTTGGTGCATAATGGGCAAATACAGCTATTTCATACATAAGTGCTGAATTAAAAATTGCATGTGCACTTTCCTGGTATGGGAATATGCTCGAATATTCATTTTTTATTACATCAGGCCATCTTTTTAATGTCTCATTAAAGTCGTACCCTCTGAAAAGATGGTCTCTGATTAACCTTCTTATTAGCCGGTGCTCAGACGTTGAAAATGGTAAATGGTCATGAATGTTTATGGTATTTAATGCAGACACATATAAGCGATATGAATCAATATCCATAACATTACGCCATAGCTTGGGGTTTAATCCATGTATTCCTTCAACAATGATATATGTGTCGGGAGATATTTGTGTTGCAGTTTTTTCCGGGATAGCACCTTTTCCGTCAAAATGATATTTTGGCATATAAACAGCTTTTCCCGATATCAAATTGTTAATGGTTTCTCTGAATAAATCAAGATCAAGCGCAGTAATTTGTTCAAAGTTCTGCATTTTTGTTTCCTCATCAAATGGTATTTTAGAATGTGGAAGATAATAGTTGTCGAGCGATATAATAATTGCTTTCTTTTTCAATACCTTAAGCTCTATATATAATCTGTTTGCAGAGGTAGTTTTGCCTGATGAGGTTGGGCCTGATAAAAATATCACTCTTGGTTTTAACGGGTGGCTGACTATGTTGTCAGCTATTCTTCCTATTCTTTTCGCCTGGTAAGCTTCTGACACTTTAATCAATTCAGGTAGCTCACCATTCAGTATTACTTCATTAAGCTCTGCAATGTTTGATATCCCAATACTTTTCATCGTTTCATCCGACTCATCAAACCGTTTTAGATACTTACTCAACTCCAGCTTTTCCGGCATTATTCTCGAAAAGAAATCTGTGTCAGCAATTAAGAAAAAGCCTTTTTTAAATGCAAAGAACTTGAATTTAGCAAGGCTTTCATAGTTTTCAAAAACATGATTTACAAATAATTCGCCATTGGAGTTCAGGTCTATAATTCTAAGACCGTCAACTTCCCGGTTATCTTGCTGTGAAGTGAGTAGGCTAATAATATCAGGCCTGTTTTGGTTTTCAAAATATCTTGATATCTTTTCTTTCGGCAGGACCTCTTGATTGAATTTTACTTTTTGCCTGATATTATTTTGAATAATATTTTTTATTTTATTTATTACATCAGGTTTTGGAGTGTAGTTTTGATAATATCCATATACACCTCCCGGGATACTGTATGCAATAATATAATGTTTGTTGGGCAATACTTTTTTTGAAGCATCATTAAAAAAAACCAATAAAGGTTCTAGGAGTGTTCTGAATGAGTTGTCTGCGGCTTTGTTCAAAACGTCTGTTCTTTCACGATTTGTAATCTCTGTCATGAAAAATATTTATTAATTAAACATATCTTATTATCAAAGTTAATTTATTTTTGAAAACCATAAAAATATTAATAGCTACATAAAGTGTTTTTGTTTATAAAAGATTATTTCATTTTTTATTGAATTATTAAAATGTATATTTATTTTTGCGTTTAGTTATTTTTTCTTTACTGGTTAGAATATGTTTAACAAATAAAAAAAATCCAAATATGACAGATTTATCTACAACTTACATGGGATTGAAGCTTCGCAACCCTATTATTGTTGGAAGTTCAGGACTTACACGTTCAATAGAAAACTTAACAGAAATAGAAAAAAGAGGTGCAGGTGCAGTAGTTCTAAAGTCACTCTTTGAGGAGCAAATAAACTATGAGGCACAGAAGGTTTTATCTCATGATGAAATGCAAAATGCATATACTGAAGCACAAGATTATATCCAAAACTATGCTTCTTCCAACATGCTCGATGAATATCTTGGCTTTATTCAGGAAGCAAAAAATACTGTTAATATTCCTGTTATTGCCAGTATAAATTGTGTAACTGCCAGCGAATGGACATCTTTTGCAAAGAAAATTCAGGATGCCGGTGCAGATGCTTTAGAGCTGAATGTATTTGCATTGCCCGCTGATAGTGACCTTGCTGGGGATAAATATGAAAAGGTGTATTTTGATATTATTGAAAAAGTAAAAAAGGAATTAAGCATTCCTGTTGCACTAAAAATATCATATCATTTTTCAGGATTAGCTGAAATGATTAAAAAACTTTCATGGACAGGAGTTAATGGTATAGTTATGTTTAACCGCTTTTACAGCCCTGACATTGATATTGAAGAAATGAAGCTTAAGCCGGCAAATATGTATAGTTCTCCCGAAGAAATTTCAATTCCGCTTAGATGGATTGCTATATTGTCTGATAAGGTTAAAATA
>PWND01000007.1 GCA_003557965.1 Bacteroidales bacterium
AAACAAAAAAATCAAGGCAAAACGAATCCTCCCCGCTCTTGAAAAACTTTTGAAATCCAGGGCAAAGCAGGCAAGCCTCTTTGCCGGATTTCATGAAGTTTTCCAATTCACATCTTCTCCATGTAATCAGCAACTTTGCATACCCAAATTTTGGCAATAATAAAGTACCACTATGTTAAAAAAAAACCTTCATCTTAGCGGTTGACAAAAACCCAAAAAACTGAAGGCCTGATGATTCTTCAACCCTAAAAATAAGGTAATAAGGTTTTGCTCTCTTGGGGGAGCCTTTTCGCTACTAAGGTTGAAAAAATGAGAATAAGGTTTTTTTTCAATCTGCACAATCCATACAATCATTTAATCTACGGCACCTCTCCTTTACAGTACTAATGACAAAAACAATTATGCCTCTATAAATCAGCCTCTTACGCAGCACCCCTAAATCCCCTAAAGGGGACTTTCGCTACTATTATTATTTGGTTGCGTTCCCCCTTTAAGGCCAGGGGTCTAAAAAGCTGATTCAACGCATAAAAGGCTATTGTCATTCCACATCGACGACCCAAAGCCTGGGTCTAACCATTCGAGATGACGATCAAAAAATCAACCAATCAACCAATTAACCAATCAACCAGTAAACTATTTACCCAATTAACCAATCAACCAATCAACCAATTTATACATTAATTTTCGCGTTTTGCAATGTTGATATTGGACTAAATAATTGAAGAATAATACTCAAAAATTCTTTATTATTGAAATATGATTTTATTTTTGCAAAATGCAAAACAAAATTCAAGTGTTCATTAAAACCGGCTTTTCATAAAAACTTTTTACAGATGAAGATTATAATTATTAACGGCCCCAACCTGAATCTTCTTGGCTCGCGTCAAACAAGCATATATGGCAATGAGTTTTTTGAGGATTTTCTGAAAAAACTTAAAGCAAAATATCCAAAAATTGAAATAGATTACTTCCAAAGCAATATTGAGGGAGAACTGATCAGCAAAATCCAGGAGGTTGGCTTCACTTATGACGGAATAATTCTAAACCCTGGCGGATATACACATTCATCGGTTGCAATAGGAGATGCAATCCTTGCAGTTAACAGCCCTGTGGTTGAAGTACATATAAGCAATATCTTAAACAGGGAAGAGTTTAGAAAGTCATCTTTAACGGCGATGTATTGCGTAGGCGTAATTTCAGGATTTGGGTTAAAAGGATATGAATTAGCTGTTGAGAGCTTTTTGAGCTAATCTGGCTTTAAAAACAAAGTAAAGACCTACGAAAATAAATCTTTATCAAGCCTGTTAAAGCTTTTCTTTTTCTGTAGATATGCACTAAAAACAATACTTCTGCGGTATATTTTACTGACCCTTTTATATTCTTTATGCCGGTTTTTCAATCTCATACGCTTATATCCGGTAATAAAACCTCCCCAAGCTCTAATCACTGCTTTGAAATCTTTAAAATTGCCTTGCAATAAAAACAATACAGATGCCAGGCGATCAAGCTCAACTCTCAACAATAGCACAAACAACAATTTTGGCATTTTAAGGTTTTTGCTCAACAAAAACAGGTTGTTCCTGAAGTTATAATATGTTTTTCGGGGATTGCTTTTTGGCAGTGTGCCCCCACCAACATGATAAATGGTTGATTTTCCACAATACATAATTTTGTGTCCCATTCTCTTCAACCTCCAGCACAAATCAATCTCCTCCATGTGCGCAAAGAAGTCATCATCAAAGCCACCGGCTTCATGAAAGCTTTTTGCTCTCACAAACATACAGGCACCACTCGCCCAGAAAGTTTCGATAGTATCATCATACTGGCCATTGTCATCTTCAATATTATTGAAAATTCTGCCTCTGCAAAAAGGATACCCGAGAAAGTCAATAAAACCTCCCCCGGCACCGGCATATTCAAATTTATTTTTGCAGTTATAGTCAAGGATTTTGGGTTGACAAGCAGCAATTGATTTATCTGACTCCATCAGGCCTATAATGGGTTCTAGCCAACCTGCCGTAACTTCAATATCAGAGTTTAAAAGCACATAATAATCTGCATCTACTTCATTAAGTGCCCTGTTGTACCCGCCAGTATATCCAGTGTTTTCAGCCATTTCAATTATTCTGATATCCGGAAATTTTTCTTTAAGAAAAGTAAGAGAATCATCTGTTGAAGCATTATCTGCAATAATAATTTCTGCCATATCACTACTATGACTAACAACTGATGGTAGAAACTTTTCAAGATAAGTTTTCCCATTCCAGTTTAATATTACTATTGCTACTGCCGGTTTTCTCATTATAGTGATATAGGTTACAAACCGTAAATATGCTTATTAGCCAAAATATAATGCCTTCAAAATTAATTCTTTCAAATTAGAATACCTAAAAAGAAATTTTTTGTTGTGTGAAATGATTTTTTTTATACTTTTGCGCCGGAGAGATGGCAGAGTGGTCGATTGCGGCGGTCTTGAAAACCGTTGAGGGTAACACCTCCGGGGGTTCGAATCCCTCTCTCTCCGCCAGGCAATGCGCATAAACACTATGCGCATTTTTTGTTTGAACAATATCTTCTATTCTATAAACCGGACATGATAAAGCTCCCATCACTGAATAAATGTGAAAGGCAAACATTTCGCCTGCATATAGCCTATTCACTTATTGAGGGAGTACTGCTGGGAGTAATTGCACTAAATGAGTTTGTTTTTGTAAAAAGCCTGCTGGGCTCCAGTTACCAGGTCAGCCTGTTATTCCAGTTTAGCATGGTTGTGTTTATTTTCCTGGTGTTTTTTAATGAACTTTTAAAACGAATAAAAAACAAGCGAAAACTTCTGAGAAGAACTGCAATTTTAACAAGGCTGCCATTGTTACTATTGTTCTTCTTTCCTCACAGTGCTGAACAGCTTACCGGCGAAAGTATCTATCATTTTCTGTTTCTTGCCATTTTTATGGTTTATTATATGGCCCATCCCATAATCTTCCCAATAATAAACCTTCTTCTTAAAACAAATTACTCACATAACAACTTTGGCAAATTATACAGCTATGCTGCAATGGTCAATAAAATTGTGATGATGGTTACAATATTTGTATATGGATATGCACTTAATGTTAATAATTATGTTTTTGTTTATATTTTCCCCGTAGCAGGAGTTCTTGGGATTGTTTCGGTGATGCTTTTATCAAACATACCAGTAAAAATTGAAGAAGCTAAAGAAGAAATAGTAGAAAAAACCGGCTTTTGGAAATCTGTTAAAAGCTCTGTCAAGGAAATGGCAGGAATTTTAAAAACAAACATTCCTTTTCGGCATTTCCAGGCTGGTTTTATGTTGTATGGGCTGGGATTTATGGGTTCGGTAATAGTTATAGTATTGTTTTTTGAACATGGGCTGGGGCTAAATTATACGAGTATTGCCTTTTATAAAAATGGTTATAATATTATTGCCATTGCTATTATGCCTTTGTTTGGCAAATTGATTGGCAATATTGACCCCAGAAGGTTTGCAGCAATCTCGTTTTTGGCTATGGCCAGTTATATACTGTTTTTGATTATTACGGAAATATTCCCGGCAAATATTGAGTTTTTGGGGATTACCCTATACTACATGATGATATTCTACATGCTGTTTCATAGTATTTTTGCCGCCACTATGGGGCTTTTATGGAGTATTGGTTCTGCATACTTTTGCAAGCCATCCGAAGCAGGCACTTATCAAAGCATCCACCTTGCGCTTACAGGTATAAGAGCATTGTTTGCCCCGCTAATGGGAGTTGTTTTTTACGAACTGTGGGGATTTCGTATTACTTTTATTATAGCGATAAGCTTTTTGGTAATTGGAAGCATACTGATGCTGTGGTCAGAAAAGAGATACAAATAAAATTGCATTTGAAGTTCAAAAGCCTTGAAAGCTGAAAACCCTCAATCCAAATTCCCCAAATTTTACTATATTTACTATTTTTAAAATACTTCTATGTTAAAGGGCACAGTTATAAAATCTACAGGTAGTTGGTATTCTGTTATGGACAGCAAGTCTTACAGGCTGATAAATTGTAAGCTTAGGGGAAAGTTCAAAAAACACGCTTCTAAATTTACAAACCCTGTGGCGGTGGGAGATATCGTTGATTATGATGTTAACGATGACAAAACCGGGGTTATCACATATATTCACGACAGGAAAAATTATATTGTAAGAAAATCCACTAAATTGTCGAAACAGGCTCATGTTATTGCAGCAAATATTGATCAGGCTATATTAATTGCAACGATTGTGCTGCCCCGCACAACAACCGGTTTTATTGACAGGTTTCTTGCTACAGCCGAAGCATACAGCATTCCTGCAGTGCTATTGTTTAACAAGAGTGACCTTTATGAAAAAGAAGAGATGGAAGTATTCAATGAATTAAAAGAAATATATGAGTCTATTGGTTATAAGTGCTACCTTATTTCGGCCTTGAAAAAAGAAAACCTCAACTCCCTAAACAAGCTTCTAAAAGACAGGTCTTCATTATTAGCAGGCCATTCAGGTGTAGGAAAGTCAACAATAATAAATGCTATAGAGCCGGAATTAAATTTAAAAACACGTGAAATTTCATTAACACATTTAAAAGGAAAGCATACTACAACATTTGCAGAAATGTTTAAGCTTTCAATTGGCGGCTTTATTATAGATACGCCGGGCATTAAGGAGTTTGGCTTATCAGATGTAGAAGCATGGGAAGTATCTCATTATTTTCCTGAAATAAGGGAATTGTTTAATGAATGCAGGTTTGATAATTGCACACACGACCATGAGCCCGGCTGCAAGGTGCTGGAAGAACTGGAAAAAGGGAATATCAGCATTTCAAGATATTCCAGCTATATCAGTATGTTGTATGATGAAGAAAGGCAAAGGAGAAGGTAATTTTTAATTTAGTAAATAAGGAGTAAAAAATGAGAGCATTAATTCAAAGAGTTAAGAAAGCTTCGGTATCAATTGATGAAATAAGGCATTCGGAGACAGGAACTGGCATGTTGATACTATTAGGCATTGAAGAAGCCGATACAGATGCTGACATAGAATGGTTGTGCGGAAAAATTTCTAAGTTGCGGATTTTTGATGACGAAAATGGGGTAATGAACCTTTCTGTATGTGACATAAGTGGCGAGATTATGGTTGTAAGCCAGTTTACCTTACATGCCAGCACAAAAAAGGGAAACAGGCCAAGCTATATAAAGGCTGCAAAACCTGAAACAGCCATACCACTATATGAGAGGTTCGTTGATTTTTTGAAAAAAGAAACAAAGCTTAAAATAAAAACCGGTATATTTGGCGCAATTATGGATATTACACTCATTAACGATGGCCCGGTAACAATAATGATTGACAGCAAGAATAAAGAATAGAAGTTTTAAATCTGTCCTGGTTTTGATGAACTTGTTAGCGGCAAGCTATAAAGCAAATATTAAATT
>PWND01000352.1 GCA_003557965.1 Bacteroidales bacterium
CCGGAGGGTTTGCATGTTTATAAAACACAGGTGCTTGTTAACCGGTGCGACTCCGGCCGGAGTCGTACAACTGTAAAAATCGTTTATCTGGCTATAAACGTGTGACCTCTCCGAGGTCAGGGTTTTGCGTATATCCTGTCAATAAAACCGACAAGTCGAGCCATGTTGCTACAAACGCATCATTTTAAAACACTATGGCCGGTCAAGCCCGGCCAACACTGAAGTAATCGCACCGCACCCAAGCTCTGTTAGGAGCTAAATATCGATAGCCCGGGGTGAAGCCCCGGGGATAAAGTGTAAGCATAGCATCAGCGCTGCGAGATATGGTTTGTAGGATGATTATAGGATGGTGTCAGCGCAATTGCAGAAAAGGTTTTTATGTGTAGAACAAGCCTACGGGCACGTATCACTTATGCAAATCAGATGCGTTTTTTTAATGCCTGATTAGTGGTAGTTTTCACCAATATTGGGTGTGATTATTTTGGTTTTTCGGTGGAAAATGCAGTGGAGTTTGCTGGCAGTAAAAAGCAATAATCAAATTAACCTCAACCTCAGCCTTTACTTCAACCTTAAATCCAGATCAAGTTCAATAATGCCATAGCATGTATATTCACACATTACGTACGTGTAGCGTTCGAGAAATCCGCCATCAACAACGATAATTTTATTATCAGCGGATTTATAGTATGCTGCTGCTGAATAGTGTTTGTCAAGCTCAAAATAGAATGTAGCCCTGTTATAGCTTAGTGTATCTACGTGAACTGTATCTGCTGCCTCATAATTACCTTCGAAAAAGACAACTTTAACCTTGGGATTTTCACTATTAGTGCGTATTCTTACATTGGTTTTCCCGTAAAATGGTTTATCAATTATGCAATTTTCATAATCCTCATCTGTACAGTCTGAATACTTGCTTCTTTCTTTTTCACAAGCGCAAAATAAAGAAAAGCAAACTATTATTAATATTATAAATGTTCTGGGCATTATTTGGTTTTTCACTGCTGTTACAACAAAATTAATATTTTTACAATAACTTCTAAAGAGGGAAGTGTGGAAATTAAACACAAATACGCGGTTAACATCGCTTAAGATGCATTTTATGTTTGTTTCAATATAACTGCTACAGTTTCCGAAGAAAGCATAAAGGGTTTTTATACAAAGTGTTTATATTTTTAAAAAATTGAGTAATTAACCTCTTCCTGGCTAAGGTCGAATAATGGGATTCTAATTCTGAAGCTAATTTTATAACGGCTTGCAGGTATTTCAGCCTGCCCGGTGTCCATATATTCATATCCTGCATTAAGCCTTATCCAGTTATTTCCAATAAAAACCCCTCCTACCGGCACAGGGAAAAATTTGCTTTCAGGTTTTCTATCTGCACCCCTGTAAGAACCATATATATATGCTGCTTTAATACCATAATTTATTCCAAGTTGAACATTGTTATGTCTTAGCAAAGTGTGTTGTTTTAAAAGTGAAACATTCCATATTCTTCTCTTTTCCCAGAACTGGTAATACAGTCCCTCCTCTTGCTTTACCAGCACCCGGCGCTCATTCAGCCTTGATTCATATCCACCCATCAAAACAACACCAAGTCGTGATTCAACAACCCCTGCCTGCAATCCAAGCATAAATTCATTATTGTTAAACTGCATTAAAGGCTCAACGAGCAAATGAGATATATACAAACCTTTGGGTTTAAAGTTTGTTTGTTCTCTTACTATGCTTTTAAGTTCTCTATCATCGGTTAATATGGCGATAGAAGCCGGATTTTTAGATTTATCAGGGTATAATTCGGGAAAAACTTCATATCCCGCAAGAAACTCCAACATCTCATAATCCTTATTTAAAGCTGCAACAGAGAATATATCGTTATTTTCATTATTCAATGCAAGCATATATGCGCCGCTTTCTATCATATACCAAGCCATTTCCATATTTTGAGCAATTACTGAAACTAAAAGCGGAGTATTTCCAAACCTATCTTTAATATCAATATCAGCACCCTCTTCCAGCAACAAACCTGCTATTTCCGCCTGGCCGTACCAGCAAGCTATATGTAATGGAGTTGCCTGTTTTGCATTCAAATGCATTACATCGGCACCATAAAAAAGAAGCATATCAACGAGGTAAAAATTCCCGGCAGCAACAGAATAAAAAAGTGCAGTATTGCCATAAACATCCGAAGCATTTACATCAACATCTTCAAGAATTAGTCTTTCTGCAATATGAAATTGGTTATAGCGTGCAGCTTCCAACAGAGGTGTCCTGGCAAAACGCCCTTTATGTTCTAAGTCAGCCCCCTTTTCTATCAATAAATCAACAATATCATCATATCCCCCCTGAATGGCATAAATAATGGCAGAGTTGTTAAGATAATCATAAGCATTTGGATTTGCTCCCAATTCTAATAATCCTTTAACAATATCAATATCACCTGAGTAAACAGCTTCAAGAAAAGCAAAGTTGAAGTCATCTCTAAAGCCATTATTCTGGCTTATTACCAGGGTATTTGCATTTACATAAAAACAGAAAAATATAATAGCTGAAAAATATGCTACTTTTGACATTATAAATTATATTTGTTATAAACTAAAAGTAAAAATCTGAATTTTTATTTGAATAAAACCAAAATTAATTAATTTTTAAATAATACAAATCTGTAATTTTTTAAGGTTTTGGAAATAAAGCAAATACTTTTAAAATATTGGGGTTATTCCAGTTTCAGGCCAATGCAGGAGGAGATAATCAGCTCAGCATTGTCCGGAAAAGATACCCTTGCACTCTTGCCAACCGGCGGAGGAAAATCTATTTGCTATCAAGTACCGGGATTAGCAAAAGAGGGTATTTGCCTTGTAATATCGCCATTAATTGCTTTGATGAAAGACCAGGTGGAAAACCTCAAAGAACGAAATATTCCTGCGGCATGCATTTATTCAGGCCAAACTTCAGCAGAAATTGATACCACTCTTGACAATTGCATATACGGTAAAATTAAATTTTTATATGTAAGTCCCGAAAGGCTAACTACAAAGTTAATGCGTGCGAGAATACAAAAAATGAATGTTAACCTTGTAGCAATTGATGAGTCACATTGTATTTCTCAATGGGGTTATGATTTCAGGCCACCATATTTGCGTATTGCTGAAATCCGTGAACTAGTCCCCGATGCTGTATTTATGGCACTTACTGCTACAGCTACGAAGAAAGTAATTGGTGATATAATAGAAAAGTTGGAGTTCAGGGATTATAATGTGTTTAGAAATAGCTTTGAAAGGAAAAATTTAATATATGCTGTATTAAAAGAAGAAGATAAACTAAAGAGGTTGTTAAAGATTTGCAAGAGTGTAAAAGGAACAGGCGTTATTTATGCGAGGAACCGTAAAAAGACAAAAGAGATAGCATTATTTTTGAAAAAGAACAATATTCCTGCTGATTTTTATCACGCCGGCCTTGATTCAGTTACCCGGGAAAAAAAGCAGGAAGCCTGGATGAAAGAAAAACCACCTGTAGTTGTTGCCACCAATGCTTTTGGCATGGGAATAGACAAGCCTAATGTACGGTTTGTGGTACACATGGACATGCCCGACAGCCCGGAAGCATATTTTCAGGAAGCAGGGCGAGGCGGCAGGGACGGTAAAAAGGCTTATGCTGTATTGCTTTACAATAAAGCTGATATATCAAATGCAAAGCAATTTTTGAAGCTTTCTTATCCGGAAATTAAATTTATCAAAACGGTATATAATTCATTGGGAAACTACCTTCAGTTAGCTGTAGGAAGTGGTGAAAACATGGCTTTTGACTTTGAACTTTCAAGCTTTTGTGATACCTACAACCTTAATCCGCTGCTTACTTATAATGCCTTAAAACTACTTGAAAATGAAGGATATATACTAATGGAGGGAGCTTTAACAAACCCTTCAAAAGTTATGATATTATTAAATAAGGAGAATATTTACCGCTTCCAGGTTGCTACACCAAAGTATGACACACTGCTGAAAACCATTTTAAGGTCGTACCCGGGCCTATTTACCGAAATGGTGAAGATAGAGGAAAATGTTATTGCAAAAAGAATTAACTCAACAAAAGATAATGTAATAAAGAATTTAAAAGAACTTGACAGGCTTAAAGTTATAAAATACAGCCCTCAAAATGAGATGCCCCGAATAGTTTTTTGCCAGGCACGGGTTGACCCAAAATACTTTGCACTTTCTCCCAAGGTATATGCTGACAGGAAAAAATTTGCAGAGATCAGGATAAAAGCTATGGAAGAATATGTAAGCTCTACCACAAAGTGCAGAAGCCAATACCTGATTGAGTATTTCGGAGAAGAAAACACAAAGAGATGTGGCAAGTGTGATGTATGTCTTGAAAGGAATAAGCTGGAACTCAGCAAGCTTGAATTTGACAGAATACTTGAATGGGTGAAGCCAATAGTTATGGATGGCCCGGTGAAGGTTGATGAAATAATGGATAAAGTTAACAACCCAAACGAGGAGAAAAAGGTAATGAACGTCATCAGGTGGCTGATTGATACAAAAAAAATCATCATTGACCCTGACACACAAGTGATGAAGTGGAATGGGTAGAGACGTTTTTGTGTAAACCTGTTTTAGGGCAAGATACTTGAGAAATTTAAACTCAATCTCACAAGCCAAAGCGCAATACTAACTGAAAAATTCATTAAAAATGCTTATCTTTGATAGAATAAAAACATTACAGAAATGAATAAAGTTATATTAAATATACCTGATAGTATAAACTTAACAGCTTTTGATTTTTCAGTTTATGTAGCTGCAAAAATGTATGAAGATGGGCTGGTTTCTGCAGGACAAGCTTCAGAAATGGTTGGCATATCAAAGCGAGCATTTATTGAAATAATAGGCAAATATGGGGTGTCATTATTTAGCCAATCAATTGAAGACTTAAATAAAGATATAGCAAATGCCTAATATTATTGTAATTGCAGATACAAGTTGTTTAATTGCTCTTTCTAAAATTGAAGCAATTGAACTATTGAATAAATTATACGATAAGGTTTTTGTCACAAAAGAAATTGCCCTGGAATATGGCGAAAAACTTCCGGAATGGATATTTATTGAAACAGTTAAGAACAAAAAATACCAACAACTTCTTGACCTTTATCTTGATTTGGGTGAAGCATCGGCAATTGCGCTCGCATTGGAGAAGGTTGATGTGCTATTAATTCTTGATGATTTAAAAGGAAGAAAAGAAGCAGAAAAACTGGGATTTAAGGTCACTGGGACTTTGGGAGTTCTTTTTAAATCAAAGGAGATGGGATTGATTGCACAGTTGAAGCCATATATTGAAAAACTGAAAAAGGTTGGCTTTAGAGTTTCACCTAAGATCGAATTAGAAATTTTGAGAAAAAGTAAAGAA
>PWND01000279.1 GCA_003557965.1 Bacteroidales bacterium
CTTATAGAACAGCAAAACCTTCATACTTTTATCAAGCTAAACCCTACTTTGCTTGGTGCAAAAGAGTTACGCAGCATATTAAATGAAAAAATGAATTTTAGGTCGCAGGTCCCTGACCAGGCTTTCGAACATGACCTAAAATACAAAGATGCCTTAAATATAATCAGGGCACTGGAAAACTCTGCAAAAGAAAGAAACCTTGAGTTTGGAATAAAGCTTACTAATACACTTGAAACCGTAAATAATAAAGAGGTTTTTGATGATGAAGTAAAAATGATGTACATGAGTGGACGTTCGCTTCATCCATTATCTGTTACTCTTGCAGATAAGTTACAGAATGAATTTTCCGGCAACCTTAACTTGTCCTTTTCCGGTGGTGCTGACGCATTTAATGTTGCAGATTTAATATCTTGTGGTTTTAAATCAATAACTGTTAGTACTGACTTGCTGAAACCCGGCGGTTATATGCGGTTAAGCCAGTACCTGGAAAACATAAAAGCCTCAATAAAAAAACATAATGCCGGTAGCATTAATGACTTTATCCTAAAAACTGCCAATAAAAAATCATATAACGAGGCTGTGCTTTATAACCTGAAAAATTATTCAGAAAGTGTTATAAACAATAAAGCTTATAAACGCGATTACCTGGTTGACCCAAATATAAAAACAGGGCGAAAGCTTGAATATTTTGACTGTGTATCAGCTCCGTGTAGCGACACATGTTCTACGCATCAGGATATTCCTGATTATATGTATTATTCTTCAAAAGAGCAATTCAACAAAGCTTTTGAGGTAATACTACGAACAAACCCATTCCCTTCTGTAACAGGAATGGTATGCGACCATTTATGTCAAAATAAATGTACACGTATAAATTATGATAATTCGCTATTAATCAGGGAGGTGAAAAGATTTGTTTCTGAGCAGGATGAAGTTAAACTAAAACCCGTTAAGAGCAATAATAAAAAAGTTGCGATAATTGGTTCCGGGCCTGCCGGAATGTCGTGTGCATACTATTTAGCTTTAGCAGGATTTTCAGTAGATGTTTTTGAAAGCAAAGACAAGCCAGGAGGCATGGTGCAATATGCCATACCGGGCTTCAGGCTTACAGACAGTGCTATTGAGAAGGATTTTAAGCGTATTTTCGAACTTGGTGTAAAAATCCATTACAATAAAAAAGTTGATAAAAGCTTGTTTGAAAATTTAAAAAAGGATTTCAGCTATGTTTTTATCGCAACTGGTGCTCAACTTTCTTCAGAAATAAGCCTTGAAGGCTCAAACGCAGATGGTGTATTAGAGCCTTTGAAGTTTTTATTTGATGCTAAAGCAGGCAAAGCCACAGGGATAGGCAAAAATGTTGTTATTATTGGTGGCGGAAATACTGCTATGGATGCGGCAAGAACTGCCTACAGGCTTGTTGGGGATAATGGTAAAATCACTATCGTTTACAGGCGAACTGTTAATGAAATGCCTGCCGACCAGGGAGAAATTAAAGCTGTTATCGAAGAAGGGATGAATATAATTGAACTTACAGCACCGGAAAAAATCATTCTAAAAAACAATAATGTTAATAGTTTGCTGTGTTCGAAAATGGAGCTTAAAGGAAAAGATAAATCAGGAAGGCCGAAACCGGTGAAGATTCCGGATTCGGAATATGAAATTGAGTGTGACACAATAATCCCTGCTATTGGCCAAAAGCTTGATATTGACTTTGTTGATGAAAAGCTTATTACAAACAACACAATTGAATACACAACCCAAATTAATAATGTATTTATTGGCGGTGATGCCCTAAGAGGTGCTTCTACAGCCATTAATGCTATTGGCGACGGCAGAAAAATTGCACAGCAAATAATTAATAAAGAAAATATTGAATTTGATATTGCCAAACCAAAAGAGGAAAAAAGCTTTTCAAAAGAGGAGTTAATAATAAAAAGAGCAAACAGGAAGTACGCTGTTGAACTTAACGAATTACCATTAGATAAGAGAAAAAGCTTTGACCTTGTCAGCTATACGCTTAATAAAGAAAAAATTGTGGAAGAAGCAGGACGCTGCTTGTATTGTGACTTGATTTGTGATATTTGTGTTAGTGTTTGCCCAAATTTTGCAAACTTTTCATACAGTGTGAAACCGGGCTTATATAAACTGCAAAAAGCTGTTAGAACCAATAATGATAAAATAGATTTTGTGGACGATAAAAACATTGAAATAAAATTTCCATACCAAATACTAAACATTGCCAACTTTTGCAATGAATGTGGAAATTGTAATACTTTTTGCCCAACATCTGGCGCACCATACAAAGACAAACCAAAACTATTTCTTGATGCCACTGCATTCAATGATGCTGAAAACGGCTACATGTATGCCGGATTACAAGGCAGAGAAAACCTGATTTTTAAAACAAACAATTCTATTAGCACTTTGTCTGATACCGGCAAAGAATACATCTATGAATCAGATTATATGTATGCCAGAATTAGTAAATCAGATTTTCAGCTTAAAGAAGTTAAATTTACGGCCCTTTGTGCTAAAGAAGCCCGGTTTGAAAATGCATTTAATATGAGCATTATTTTAAAGGGAGCAAAAGAATTATTATCATCATGATACAAAGCTTAACAGTTAATTAATCCCGGCTTGCTATTTCTAATATTGCTTTTTTGCTATTGTGATCTATGATATAATTATAAAACCTTACAAGGCCGTTATACCGCCTTTGGCTTACTGAAGTTTGCGATATCTTTTTGGTAATTTTTTGTGCTATAACATTGTTTTCGTAACTGATATCGTACTCGTAATAAAAATTCCTGCCCCATGTAACCTGGTGAGGTTCAGGGCTCTCAATCAATACAGTATTTTCAGGCAGTTCTATAGTAATGCTTACTTCTCTTTCAAGTTCATTAAAGAGGCTCACAGGATAATTTCTTTCCTCATCCGTAAATTTACTTTCTTTTATAGCTTCGAAAGCCAAAGGCTCTAAGATAACTTCATTTCCAAAAATCTGTGCGTAACCGTCAATTTTTAGTTCTCCATTCACAACAAATGGATCTCCGGATGATTTTCCCTCGGTAATATTTATATTAGTTACTTCCACGCCTGCATGCCGCTGAAAATAGTATTTAAAGTATTCTTCGCCATATTTAGAATACCTTTTATTATCAATGTAGCTTTGAACATAAAGACTTTTTATCTCAAAAGTGCCGGTTAACATGCCACTTTCATCAAGAGACAGGTTTATTTCTTTTTTGGTTTTTGCGGGTTTAGGATTTTTAATATCAATATATCTCAACCTGGAACTATGAAGAAGCTTTCCCCTGTCATTTAAAACCCTTACCGGCAGGTATCCGGGAGGCAAATGCGGTTCAGTTGCATCCAGAAGCATATAGTCACCATTTTCATCAAATGCAGCAACAATAACATAATTCAACTCTGACAGTGTTGGTGCATCAAGAAGTATAACATTATCAACTGTACTTAGCACAACAGGGTGGGCGTCAATGCCCATATTTCTTAATTTCACACAAAGCATTAGGTTTATTTCTGCACTGTTGCCAACTCCTTTTTCCAATACTTCATCAGGTTTGTCTGATGCAAATAGGCTTCTTCTTTCGTTCCAACTAATGTTTTCTTTAATCAGGTTGTAAGCATTTGTTACATCTGTTTCAAAACAACCACTTCTGTTTACTGAAAAATTTTGGGCTAACAAACTTTGGGCTGATAATATATACTCGCCAAAACTTTTGCGCTTGTTGAGATATTTCATTACGCTTTCCCAACTATCAGCATAATAATGTGAAGGTAGATTGTCAAACTCAACTGACAAAAGCTCAAACGACATATTAGAAGCATAATTTCTGATCCCTCGAATATGCGATTCAGGCTCAAAAGCCGGCAAGTCTTTAGCCACCCAATTATAACTTGTTCCAAACACATTAATATTAACATAACGGTTTTGGACATCAACACCATAAGCCTGGGTGCCAACGTTAACTCTAATGGTTTCTGAAAAGCGGTTTTCAGATTTGCTTATCAATTCATCTAACCCACGATAGCGCATTCTGTAAGTAAAAAATGTTGGCAAATCAAGTCTGAACTCAGTATACTTCACAGGTATTAATCTCTGAAATTGCCATGTAGGCAAATAGTGCAAAAAATCGGAAGTTACAGTATATCTGACTTCAATAACTGATCCCGGCCTTACTTCCGGCAGGGCAAACTGTAATGATTTCCAGTTGTTGTCTAAGTCAGCAGTATGTCCTGCCCTCTGACGAACTCTTTGTCGCCTGATCCTGCCATCTTCTATATTATATACATGAGCCCTGAAGTTTCTAATCCTGTCTCTGCCTTCTGAAGTTTCGTAATATGGTACTGAAACATCTCCTAAACCTACCCCCCTGTCGTTTAAAATTATTATTCTGAATTTCCTTTCCAGCTCATACTGAAAGCCGGCATCACGTTCTAATATAAATCGGCAATGCCCAATATCGCCTATAACAACAGCAGGTGCATCAGGATATTTTTCAATGTATTTTTTTACATCCATATTTTCGGCTGAAATATCGCCAAACTCAAAAGCAATTTCCTGAGAAAAAGTTCTTTCTGTTGATAAGATTACTATTATTGAAAAAAACAGTTTTATGAAGTATGAGCTGCGCATTTTATGAGGTATTGATTTGTATATTAATAATAATTTCATATCATTACTGTCCGATAAAAATACAAAATTAATTGCATGATTTTTTAATTAATATATTTACAGGGAGTTACGATTCGTAATTTTTTGATTTTAAAAAGTAAGCCTCCCTAAAATAAAGATGGCTGCATCAATTCATCGTAAGTTTTCTGCCAATCTTTATCCGGATTTTCAAGGAATCTGAGTAAATGTAGATAATTAAACAAGTGAATCTTGCAAAAACTGACCAAGTTTGAAAATGCCCATTGTCTCTTTAGCATTTTTTGGACTACAGTCATTAACAGGTTTGCAATTAAAGCACAGTATATCTGTATTTTTATGGCATTTTCATTATCTCCCAAAAAGTATTTTAATGGGAAGTTTTGCTTTAATTGTTTAAAAAGCAGTTCAATTTGCCAGCGGAGTTTATAGATAGCGGCTATCAAATCAGCTCTCATTTCAAACAGGTTTGTCAAAAATTCAAAGCGTCTTTTGAGTACTCTGTCATAAAATTGAACCTTACGAAGTTTTAATGGTTTTGTGCCATTGTCGTTTTTCACTTGAATTTCAATAATTTCATCCTTCTCAACTCCACTATGTATGTTATCATCTATCTCGCTGTCTGTTAATGTTTCATAGACCGCATTATCTTTAATTCGTGTAACA
>PWND01000218.1 GCA_003557965.1 Bacteroidales bacterium
CGAAAGATCGATCAGCTTCGCCAGGAAATGCTCACGCTCGAAAATCATCTTATCGATGTGGAAGGCATTGATCAGAGACTGGAAAAGAAGATACTCAAACGTATAGGGTATATAAAAGAGCACTGCGTAGAAAATGAAAAGGAAAAGGCCCTTTCAGTGGAAGACGAGGGCCTGGTAATGGAGAGTATCCATAAATTCACAGATGGATTTATCAAGGGCACGCAGATGTACACGGAAGAGAAGCTTCTGGCATCAAGTACCGGTATGTTTGATTAATGAACCTTAAAAACGAAAGATCATGATGAAATTATTCTGCAAAATAACAGGGGATGATTACAAAATGCTTGTGAATGAAACCCCCGAAAGCCGCAAAAAAGTTGCTGCACTTGCAACTGTAGTATTTGTGCCGGTTATTATCTGGTTTGTGATTGGCTATCTGATGTCCACGCAAATCATGGAGCTTACAAATCTGCACGGACTCTTTGTTGCCATTGTCCTGGCTTTTCTGATTTTCCTGCTGGAGCGAACCATTATCATGGCTAATGGCAGTGTACTAATAAAATGGTTCAGGATAATACTGGGTCTTGTAATAGCTTTGCTTGGAGCTATCTTCCTGGATGAGATTGTGTTTCATAAAGACATTGAGCACCAATTGGCTGAAATGCAGCTCGTTGACAATTTACGGGCAATAGAGCAAATTGATATGCAATTTGCTGATGAAATAGCTCTTTCACGCCAGAATCTTGATCGGCTTTATAATGACTGGCAACAAGCAGTCGACGAAGCCAGGAGTGAAGCAGATGGCACAGGTGGCAGCGGACAAAGGGGTGTTGACGGTATTGCCAGGTTAAAGCTTGATGCTGCCCAAAACCTTAAGGTTGAATATGACAGGGCATTGTCATCTCATGAATCGATGCTCACTCGGATCGAAGATATGAAGTATACAATCAGAAATAACCAGGAATTAAGCAATGATGGTTTGCTTATACGCGTGAAAGCGCTATTTACGTTGGTGTTAAATGACTGGGTAATGGCTCTGATATATGGATTGTTTACCCTTTTCCTGTTTTCCATGGAATTCCTGGTGGTAATGATTAAGATGGGTTGGCGCAAAACCAATTATGAAAGGAAGATTGAAATGATTGAGGAAATTGGCAGGAGAAGGATGGAGAAGCTATTGGTGCATCATAATAATTTCAATCCGGCAATGAATAACCCGGAGGTATTGAACGCCCAAAGTCAGATTATGAATAATGGGAAGTTATCTGTGTTTAATTAGTAAAAACAGATTATTTGTATCATTATATAGCTGATATGTTTTATATTTGACATTAAGTAATTTCCAGTTAAATTATTTTTTATTAGAATTCTCTACCATGGCCTATCTTACAAAATTTGGTATCAATAATTTCCGGGTGTTTAAAGACATGACTGACTTTGAGTTTGCACCCATAACTATCCTTACCGGCACCAATAGTTCGGGTAAGAGTTCATTGATAAAGGCTTTATTGCTTTTAAAAGACAATGCAAATAACCTTTGGAATGAAAACAAAATATATATGATCAAAAAAGTTAAATCAAGCCAGGAAGATATCCCGGTATTCGATACCCTTAGTTTTAATTCAGCTATTCATAAGTTGGCTAGCCTTGAAAGTTGTATTAACAGAAAATCTGAAAAGAAAGAAATTGAGTTCAAGTTTTTCATTGACCTTGGTATAGGAGAACAAACATTTTTAGTGTTGAGCTATGTTAAAGCTTCGAATAAGGGCAGAACCAATGGTGAATTGAATAGGTTGCGCGTATTTACTGATAAAGATAATATCAAACTATTTGATTTTTCTAACAACAAAAACAATTACTGGTCATATAAAATCAACTTTACCTATTTAAGGAACAGAATTGACAAAATTGCAAATAAAAAAAACGGAGTATCTGCAAATAACTCATTGAAAGGTATCTTTAAAGGGAATCTATTGCCAAACACCAGTCTTTCACTTGATTCCAATATGGAGTTAGACCGCAGCAAATATTACTCTGAACTACCATTAAATTTTTATCCGTTCCCTGTGTTCAATCAATATTTAGATGTATCGGACATTAAAGATGAACGCCAGTGTATTTTAAACTTTAAGGTTTTTTCAGTTTTTTACAATATATCACACCATGAAGATTTAACCATAAGTTATATAAAAGAGTATGTCAATACGCACTACGATAATTTTCTGAATGATTTTAACGATGCCCTGGAGCAATACGGTTTTAATGCGGAAAGTGAAAACGGTTTACTAGGTTTACTGATTGAAGCTGAATTGCGCCTTTTAGGTTCCTTGCGGAGCAAGGACATTATCGATAAAAGAGAAAATGAAGATACCATTTCATCAATAATTGATAACCCAAAGTATTTGAAAAGTCAATTATCAGATTATGCTATTTCATACCCAATTGACTTAACAGATGAAAAGTTTTTAAAGAACATTGATTCTCTCAAAAATATTTCTCAGCAAGCCTATTTAATCTTTAAGACCCTTAAGGTTTTATTTAACAATCATCCCGCCTATAAACTTGCGCACAAAATGATGAGTTTACAATATATGCAAAATGCTCATTATTTTTTTTCTGAATTAATTTTTAAAAGGCTAAGTTTCGCTGTTAAGAGCATCTCGCAGCCACTTAATTCTATTCACTTTACAGAAGCTGTTAGAGCCAATGCACAAAGAGCCTACAGTTTTCAATCACAAGGAACAAGTTTTAATGAGTTACTTAAAAGGTTTGAAGAATTGGACTTTGAAGATGAAAGTGAAGAGATACTATTTATCAATAAATGGATCCAGAGTTATGGGTTGGGCCAGAAACTTCGATTGATTCAAAACAGAGATGGATTAGGAATGCAGGTGTATATAGATAATGATTTACTGGCTGACAGCGGATACGGAATAACTCAATTTTTACCGATTTTGCTGAAGATTGCCATTGTAGCTAAAGAGAATTGGAGTTTTGCATATTTACTTTCAGATATCATAAAGGAAGACACTGGTAATAAATATTAACCAAGCAGTCTCATTATAGAAGAGCCTGAAACTAATCTCCACCCCCGATTACAATCAATGCTGGCTGATATGTTCGTTGATGCTGCAAAAAAGTTTTATATCCAATTCATCATCGAAACCCATTCTGAATACCTGATCCGGAAACTGCAATATCTTACTGCTAATAAGGAACATGAATACAATATAAAGCCGGAGGATACAGCCATGTATTATTTCTCCGATCCAAAAACACTGAAAAAAGGGGAGAAACAGATTCGACGCATCAATATCCGTGAGGATGGAATACTGGATGGTAGTTTTGGAACGGGCTTTTTTGATGAAGCGACAAATCTAATCATAGATATTCTAAACCTTTCAGGCTCAAATTGATTAATCTTCTTTTTTGTCTTTCATAACTTGCAAATGAAACCATACCTGTATATCGATACTGATTTTTATGAATTCTTGATTGAAACCCTGAACAAGGGCTTTTCATCCGATGACTTTGATGCATTATATAAGATCCGTAAGTTTATACTCAATCAGAACGTAAATGTGGTGCTCAACTATGAAAAGAATCCAGAGAATAATTTCTTAAATGATTTAGTCAGGGTGAAGGGGATGCAAGCAGTTGAGAATAATGGTTCAATTACATTAGAATTAAAAAACACTTCTGAATTTGAAAATGAAGTTATTAAAATAGGATCTAAATCTCCTTTTAGTATTTGTTTTTCGACACGAGATAATGTTGATTTAAAAGAATCTGTTCATAGGTCAGGCTATCATTTTATTGATACGGGTTCCATTAAGGATTTTTTGTCACTGCCTTTTATTTCCCAAAAAAATGTATTCGGTGTAAATAAAAGCAGAGATATTAGTTCATGGAAAGATCTAAAAAAACTATCACACAACTTTAATACACTTATTATTCTGGATCGATTCCTATTTTCGAGAAATGTTAAATCTACCCACTCAAAATTCAGAGAAACTATTTCTGAATTAATTGCCAATCTTTTGCATAGGAATAGCGCCTCGGAAATTGATGTATTGCTGGTTTCAGTAAAAAACCCTTATGGAGATGTAGGGCTTTCCTTGAAAGAGATAAGAGAAGCTATTGAGATGGAAATGAAGAAAATGAATATTTCCAGGAAGATTAATATTTCGATAGCACGTTGCAAGCAAATTACAGATGATAATCATGACCGATTGATTTTCACCAATCTTTGTGCAATGAGTTCTGCGAACAGTTTTAATTATTTTGAAAACCGGACCATTAAAAATAAACCTCCCACAATCAACACTACACTTAGCACCTATTGTTTCCTCGATTTGGAAAACTGGGAAACATATTTTCAAATGCTCAAATCAAGGAAGAACGAATTACCTACAAAAGAAGACCTGAATATTCCGAATGAAGACTTAGTGGCCGGTAATATTAATATTGAGTTTATAAAGCTGCTTTAATTCCCTTCCGTAATAATTGGTCTGAATACCGACATAAACGGAACTGCAATAATAATTTTAATGAAAACCCCAGGCCAACAAAAATACTATGGCATCATAAACGCCACTACTGAGCATTGGTATGGCTTTTCTGAATATTTTGAGCATGCCAAAAGCAACCTTGGTGTGCTGATACCATCTGTATCAATTGTCAGAAGATATACCAGTGATGGTAGGATTACACAAATGGAACACTATGGTTATGGGAAGCTAGAATACACAACTGAGTATAAATTCAATGCAGAAAACCAGCTCATCGGCTCATTAGACTTAGACCCCTCAGGGAACCCAATTAGGAAATCTGTTAGTATTTTTAATAAAAATGGTTTGTTAGAAGAGTACTTTTCGTATTCAGATATGGTCAATGTGGATTTTAAAATGATTTTCACTTATGATCCTAAGGGTAATGAATTATCCGAAACCATCATACACAATAATCCTGATGACAACCTGACTACATTCTTTGAGTACGATGATAATCTTACCAAAAGTTTTACTTATGATAAGAAAGGAAAACTCATTGGCAAAACCATGAATGTATATGATTCAATTGGAAATATGATATCTTCCAAAGACTATAATGAATTTTGTATTCTCTCAAAAGAAATGACTTATTCATATGACATCCACAATAATGAATTGGTTGTTGAAATCAAAATCCATAATGATGATGGCAGGGAATGTTTTCGAAGGGAATATGAATATTCTTATGATCATTTGGATAACTGGGTAATGGCAATTCACCGCACAGATAATGATGATTATGCTAGTGTTTGCATAAGAGAGATTGAGTATGAAAATTAAC
>PWND01000350.1 GCA_003557965.1 Bacteroidales bacterium
ACCCTGGCATTTAACAACGAGTCAGGAAAAGGTATGATATATAGTATGACGAATTCCATTATCCCTGCAGGAAAAGTTGAGCTGTTTAATATAAATGGCGTTGATATAAATAATATAAACTGGGAAGATGCATTAGCTGCAAACCTTGTTCATGAGCTTGTGGATGTTAACACCCACATTGTTAATGATGCAACAGGCATTACTTATATTGCAAAAGACGTATATAATGTATCAGTATATCCGAATCCAAATACCGGGATATTTAATATAAATATTAAACTACCCCACGAATCACATGTTGAGTTAAAAGTGTTTGATATTTTAGGCAAACAAATATTGAAGCAAAATACTGAAATATTAAATAAAGGAACTAATGTGATTAAAATACATCAACAACTGCCTAAAGGCTTATACATTATTCAGGTTAATTGTTATAGCAATATTAATGACTCTATTTTCCAAAGAAATATTAAAGTCTTAGTTGAGTAATTAATAATAGTTTCTTAATCAACGTAAATTTAAGAGTACAAAAATTGCGCAAACGTTTGCGCAATTTTTTTATATAGTTTATTGATTTACAACTAATAAAACTTGTAATTACTTCTGTCTTTTATTATTTTTGAGATAAGATACATTATGTTATATAGTCCTCAATTATAAAACGTATTATTATGAAAAGAAAAATTCAACACACATCTTCGTTTTTTATTTTTTTTATATCAGTCTTTTTTACTCTTTCAGCCTCAAATTTATTTTCTCAGATAACATCTGATCCTTCACTGCCCACAGATTATGATGAAACTGTAATTACTTTTGATGCTACCGGCACCGGGTTAGAAGGATATACCGGAGATGTATATGCTCATACCGGGGTTACAATTGAAGGCGTTGGCCAATGGCAAAATGTAATAGGTGGTTGGGGTGATAATAATGTTCAACCGCAGTTAACTCGTATTGATACAGATCTTTATGAATTACTGCTCACTCCAAGCATTAGGGATTTTTATAATGTATCTTTGGAAGAAGTTATTACCGAATTGTGTTTTGTTTTTCGCAGCGATGACGGGAGCCAGCAAACTATTGATTTGTTTCATGATGTTTATGAGGCCGGGCTAAATGTATCTATTACAAACCCTTCCGAAGACTCTAATATAGTAGAATATGAAACAAATATTCAGATAACGGCATCAGCTACATCAGCTGAAGAATTATTTTTATACATTGATGAAGATCTTTTAATTTCCGACACTTATGTTGACGAACTTTCTTACAATTATTTTGCAGATGAATACGGTTCATTTTGGATTATTGCAAAAGCAACTTCAGGCACAGATGAGGTGTACGATTCAGCTTATGTTTTTGTCAGGCCTGACCCGATAGTTGAAGAACTACCGGATGGAGTAATCCCCGGCCCCAACTACATTGATGATTCTACAGTAACATTAGTGTTGCATGACCCGCCTGCTTTAAAAGAATATGTATTTGTTATTGGTGACTTTAATGACTGGATGCCTGTTGAAGATTATTATATGAAAGTAACACCTGATGGAAGTCATTACTGGCTAACTATTTCCGGCCTTACACCAAGAGAGGAGTATGCATATCAGTATTTCATTGATAATGAAATACGATTAGCGGATCCATATACTCATAAAATTTTAGACCCATGGAACGACTCATGGATAAGTGATTACAATTACCCTGATTTAAAACCATATCCGGAAGGTAAAACAGATGGTTATGTTAGCATTATTCAACCTGATATGCAGCAATATGATTGGGAAGTTACAGACTTTTCCCCACCTGATGTTGAAGACCTTGTTATTTATGAGTTGCTAATACGTGATTGGATTAATGAAGATGGAGAAGGTGCTATAAAAGACATTAAAGATTCACTTGATTATCTGCAAAACCTTGGTGTTAATGCTATAGAATTAATGCCTATAAATCATTTTGAAGGCAATAACTCATGGGGATACAACCCGGCATTATATTTTGCGACAGACAAGGCTTATGGAACAAGAATAGATTATAAAAAGTTTATTGATGAATGCCATAAGCGTGGCATAGCTGTTATTTTAGATATGGTTTTAAATCATTCCTTTAACATGTCACCACTGGTACAAATGTATTTTGACCCTGATGCTGGTAACTGGGGCCAACCTCTCCCTGAAAACCCATGGTATCTTGAGGAGTGTCCTACAGAGCCTTGGTGCTGGGGGCAAACATTTGACCAGGACAGTCCATATACTCATGAACTCTTTGACAGAGTTTTAGAGTTTTGGTTAACTGAATTTAAGGTGGACGGATTTCGCCTGGACTTCACAAAAGGATTTACCAATCACCAATCTGGTGGTGATGGATGGGATTGGGACCAGGCACGTATTGACAATTTAAAAAGAATATATGACAATGTGAAGGCTGTAAATCCTGACGCATATGTTATTCTTGAACATTTTACTGAAAATGCTGAAGAAGCTGAATTAGCAAACCATGGTATGTTAATCTGGGGTAATTTAAACCATGCTTATAATGAAGCTACAATGGGTTGGGAACCTGATTGGGATTTCTCATGGATAAATTATCAGGACAGAGGATATAATAATCCTCATCTTGTTGGTTATATGGAAAGCCACGACGAAGAAAGACTTATGTATAAAAATCAAATGTGGGGTAACTCCAGTGGAGCTCCAAATCCTTATGATATAACTGAATTAGAAACTGCCCTTGAAAGAATGGAGCTGGCAGGAGCATTTTTCTTTACTATTCCGGGCCCGAAAATGATATGGCAATTTGGTGAACTGGGGTATGATTACTCTATAGATCATTGCGGAAATGACCCAACCGTTGACCCTATACCGGGAAATATTGGTGACTGCCGAGTTGATCCAAAACCTGTCAGATGGGATTACTATGAAGACCCAAACAGAAAAAAGCTTTATGACGTTTGGGCAGATCTTATCTACCTTAAAAAAAATTATGATGTGTTCAGAACTACGGATTTCTCATTAGATGTATGGGGTGGGCATAAATTTATTTACCTTAATCATGAGTCTCGTAATGTAGTTGTTATTGGAAATTTCATGGTTGAACAACAAGATGTAACACCAACATTTCAGCACACCGGAACATGGTACGAGTTTTTTTCTGATGAAACTATTGAGGTTAATGATGTAAATTACACAATTACACTTGCTCCTGGTGAATACAGAATATACTCATCATCACCATTCGTAGAAGCCTATTCTCTAATACTTGAGGCTAACCCGCCAGAAGGCGGGAACCCAATCGGCTCAGGCGAGTATGAAGCAGGTACAATGGTTACAATAAATGCTAACCCTTATACTGGCTACGAATTTATCAATTGGACAGAAAACGGCTCTGTAATAAGTACAGCAGAAGAAATAAACTACGAAATGCCTGCCGAAGATGTAACATTGGTGGCAAATTATGACCTAATAACCTATACTCTGGAAGTAACTACTGATCCTGTTGAAAACGGCGGTACAGTTGACATAGATGATGGCGGGGCTGAGTATCCCTACCCGCACGGAACTGAAGTTTTCCTCACACCTGTACCCGCAGAAGGATACCTCTTCTCACACTTCTCAGGTGTTATTGATGCTAACCATACAATACAAGCGTCAGCCGGAGATAATGGAGCTATTGAGCCTGAAGGTACCATATTCTTATGGGTAGGCGAAAGTCAGACTTTCAACTTCACTCCGGATGTCAATTATACCGTTTCAGAAGTATATGTTGATGATAATCCTGTCGGTGCACAAAACAGCTATACTATCGATGAGATATCAGCAAACCATACTATACACGTTACCTTCGAAGAGGGCGAAGAACCGGAAGACCCATGTATAGAAAATCTCCCGTTTGAAGAAGATTTCACAACAGACGTTTTGGAAGAAGGTGTTCCTTGCTGGGAAACTGAGGCTATTGTTGGTGAAACAACATGGGTTGTTGATGGTGGTAGTGCCTTATTTGATGAAGAAAATAACAATTCTGCCCGCATGACTACACCACCACTAAACCTTAGTGGATATTCAGAAGTTACATTAACCTTTGATGAGCAGCGTAACGAAGAAACAGGTGGAGCACCAGGAGGACGTCGTCCCGACTATCTTTATGTAGAATACTGGGACGGATCTGCATGGCAGGTAGTAGCCAGTTATGAAGACCCTGCCGAATCTTTTACTGGCAGAACAGTTAATTTGAATTCAAACGATCATAATTTTAATGACGAGTATTTGATCAGCTTCCGTTCGGAAAGCGCAGGACGTGCTGAAACATTTACACGTATTGATAATGTTACAGTTGAAGATAATAGCAAATCATCCCCCGCCAAATCCACCAAAGACTTAACAGTCCCCGTAATAATGGATCAAAACCGTACTATCACTGCGCACTTTATCGCAGACGATATCCTTATGGGTGATGTTAATAATGATGGTGTTGTTAATGTACTTGACGTGATTTGGATAGTACGCCATATTAACGGTGATACTCCTGATGGATTTAATGAAGCTGCTGCTGACCTTACTGATGATGGACTCATCACAGTAGCTGACCTTACGGAAGTTGTTGACATTATACTTGCCGGTGCCAAAAAAGAGCATGGTGATATTAACTCTGAAGAAGCAAATATGTACCTGGAGGAGAGCGGGCTTACTACTTTTGAAAGTGACGGTACGCTCATTGCCCTGCAGTTTGAATTATCAGGACAGTATGTTAAAGATGCAGAACTTGAACTGCTTCTTGGCACCGACCATACCCTGGCATTTAACAACGAGTCAGGAAAAGGATTGATATTCAGCATGACGAACTCTATTATCCCTGCAGGAAAAGTTGAGCTGTTTAATATAAATGGCGTTGATATAAATAATATAAACTGGGAAGATGCAATAGCTGCAAACCTTGTTCATGAGCTTGTGGATGTAAACACTCACATTACTTATGATGCAACCGACATTGCAGATATTGTTACAGGTATATCTAATGTATCGGTATTCCCGAATCCAAATACCGGCGACTTTACTGTTAAACTTACGCTTTCAGAAGCAACAGTAATAGTAATGGAGCTGATAGATGAAAGAGGGCGCCTGGTATCACAAACAGAAAAGCGTCATCTTACACAAGGTGAACACTTTATCAGCCATACTGACGGACGTAGCCTAAATAACGGGATGTACGTGGTAAGGCTGAGAAGCTTTGATGAAAATGGCCGTGAAACCGGTATTATTCATGAAGAAAAAATTATGATAATTAAATAATGAAA